>BQJS01000374.1 GCA_021604825.1 Phycisphaerae bacterium
GATGACACGACGGCATTCGGCGGAAACGATGCGGAGAGCTTCTACGACGATGGCTTGACCGCCAGCATGAAAGGCGATTTGGAACGCGCCATTCAATGTTTCGAGAAAGCCATCCACCTCGACCAAACCCTCGCCGCCGCCTACCACCAAATTGCAAAGTGCTATCTCCGATTGGGGCTCGGCAATCGCGCGGTCGATGTGTTGCAGCAGGTCGTCACCAAGCGGCCGGACCATATCGCGGCCCGGCTGGACCTCGGTCACGCGTTGATCAAGACCGGCGACACGGATTCCGCGCGGCAACAATTCCAACAACTCATCGTGCTAGACCCCTCGAATGCACGTGCACGCCTAGGCCTCGCGCAGGCCCATTTTGAGGCCGGCAACGGGCCACAAGCGATGCAGGAAGCGCAGACCGCCCTTAACACCGGCGGCAATAACTTCGCCGCCTTGTACTTACTTGGGCGCGCCGCAAAACTTACCGGCGACAACACGCTTGCCAATTCGACCCTGGAACGTGCGGACAAATTGATTGAACGCACGCTGGAATCGAATCCGGACGGGCCCGAGGGGTTGTATCTACGCGGCGAAGTCGCGTTTGCGCGTGATCAGTTTTCCACGGCGCTGGAACATTACCGCGATGCGCGCGACAAAACGGACGCTGACAATCCGGCGCGCGTATTTAGCGCGTTTGGCGAGAATTTCGTTCGCGCGGACATCTACGCGAAGATTGGTCTTTGTTATCAACGATTGGGCAAGATGGACCGGGCCAAGGAAATTGGCGAAGACATTCTGCGGGAACACCCGAATCATGCGGTGGCGAAGTCATTGGCAGGACTGCGTGATTAGACCGAAACCAACTGGACGACTATCGGTTTGAGCGATGTAAATCTGCAATTGGTGCGCGAGTTCTTTGAACTCAACCTGTTCCGCGTACTGACGAACTGGCAACAAGATCCGCGGATTCTCGCCCACGGCGATCAAGCCGGACAATTGTTCGTCGACAATTCAAACGCCGCTACACCGCGCCCCCTACCCTTCGTGTTACGACCAGACGATCTTGCGTGCATCGAACGGGCCGTCGTTGAAATACGCGCCTGGCACACGGACCGATTTTATCCCTCGGTCATCGAATCGAATCCGATTCTGACGGAGTTTGTCTCCGAAGATAGTCTCGCGCTGGCCCGGGAAGTCTTTCAACAACAATCCTTTGCAACAATTCTCGTCATTTCGGAGCTACCCGCGTCCGCGGAGCAACGCAACCGCTCAATTGAACTGCTGGAAAAGTCGCCGGTCGATCACGTCATTGAATTCCCCCATCTGTTACACGATTTGCTTCAGAAGGTGAATGTCAGTGGCAGCTATCCCGATTCGCAGACCCTGGAAATGTTGCGTCTGCTGAAACGCTACAAACTGACGCGCAACCAACAATTGGAATTCGCCTTCGCAACCGAAGCCCCTGTCGCCGCCGTACCGCCGGTAGTCGAGACCATCGTGGCGTCCGCGGAAGACGCCGAAGCGTCCGATTAGTTCCGAACGATAGAAAGCAATACCTCGATGGATATCCTCCGGTTCTCGGTGATGCGGTATTGGTCGCTCTCATCTTTGCCTTCTTCGCGGCCATTGCGGTGCGCCTCGCTGGCCTATGGCGCACTCATCGTTCACGTCGCGGCAATTGTGGAAATCGCGTCGCGGTATATGCGCCGGCTTCATCTGAAAACTTGGAATCGATTGGAACGCGCCAGACTTGAACCGTGGCAACACCGTGTACATTCTTGCCGGCATCGACGATCGACCGCTCGAAATCGAGTGAGCGGGTTCGGTGCGCTATAATGCCCGTGTTTGGGGCTCGGCCCCACGCTCGAATCGCATTTACCGGTATGGAATTCAAGTATGTCGGCGGTATTACGTTCAGAAACGGCAGTGGCAGGTTGCATCGCTGCAGTACGCCGTGGCCTCGAACTCATCGAACAGATGGATGACGAGACGTCTACGATTGCGCCCGAAGACCACGGGGCGGTCGGGGAACATCTACGCCATTGCGTAGACCATTTCGACTGTTTTTTCCGCGATGTTGAGTCGGGCACAATTGACTACGAGTCATCCGTCGACCGCGAACTCGTCTTCCTATCCGGCCATATGGTTCACGATCTGGCGCTTATGGTGCTGATTGCTGAAAGGACCGGTGCCGGGCCCTCGACCGAACTGGGCGTGGCGTATTCGACGGCGACGTTCCGAGCCGGTCAAACCGCGTAGCCATTCGCCGTCGTGTGCACCGTAAGCGTACAACGAACCCCGGAGCGATATCGGGTCACGATGAATCGGGACGAACTCCGCACACGCGGTCCGGAACGCCCCCCAGCCCATCGCACGTCAAACGGCGTGACCTGGATCGGCCCCATCGATTCCGACGCGGGCGGAACGTGGATCGGCACCAACGAATTTGGCGTGACCGCCTGTTTGCTCAACGCGTATTTCCCGATTGGCGCGGCACCGGAAGCGATTCAATCGGGCGCGAAAAGTCGCGGCGTGATTATTCCGGAATTGCTCGCCCATCGATCGTATCGCGAGTGTGCATCGTGGTTGAACGAATCGCTCGACCCGACGCAATTCGCCGGGTTCATGCTGCTCCTCGTCGCCGCCGATTCGTGTGCGCACTTCTTGTGGCGGGGTCACGGTGAACTGCAACACCATGCCCACGACGAGGAATGGACGTGTTTGACCTCGTCCTTTATCGATTCGACTGACGCCGAAAAATGGCGTTATTCCGGATTCCGATCGTGGGTCGAACAAGGCGCGCCGAGCAAGAGCGGCTTACCCCTGTATCACCTACAACGCGACGCCGGCAAAGAATCGCTTTCCCCCTTGATGGACCGCGATTACAGCGTGACCCGATCGATTACCTCGATTGACGTGGACCCCGCACACACGCGCGTTCGCTACTGGTCGGCGCCGACTCCTAACACCGATCCCGCGCACCCGACCACGGAACTTTCATTGCCGCTCATTGCCGCGGATACCGCGCGTCCTAATTGCGCGGACGCCGGATGACGGACTGGATTCTTGC
>BQJS01000375.1 GCA_021604825.1 Phycisphaerae bacterium
GTTAATTCGCCATCGATCCGCATGTACGGCGGCGATCCCGCGCGAAGATGAATGTCAGAACCTTTTGTTTCCATCATCTTCTCAATGAGCACATTGATGTTGAACTCAAACTTGCTGAACGAAAGGATATACACATGCCAAGACTTCGAACGCAGCGTACCCGCCGCATGTTCTTCAACGAGCTTGTCGACCGGCGCAAGTCGCCCGAGTTGGCCCCACTCAAACGACGGTAGTGTCAACGAACACGTGCCATTATCGATCGACACTTGGTTGGGCATGTTGATTTCTTTGAGCTTGGTCTTGAAATCTTCCGGATCAAATCCCTCTTTCACCTTGAAATCAATCCGATAAAAATCGATCCGTTTTCCGAAATCCTTGGAGCGCGCCAACATCGAGGCACCGTCGGTCTTAATTTCCATCTCGGCGGGCAAGCCCATCTTCCGAATCACTTCGTGGCAGCCCGTATTGAAAACATCGAAAATTGAACTTTTCGAATTGGTGCCGATAACCATGGCTGACGACATTGACAGCACTCCCTTTAGACAAATCGCAGATGCAACCCACAGCAACTTAGCCCAAAAAGTTTAGCATTCGCCACGAAACCCGTCAAAGCCTTTACACAGAACACGAATACGTCGAAAGCCTCGATTACCGCGCGTCCTCAACGTCCGGCAAATCTCGGAATCCCCCCAACATGCCTTCCAAATCCGCCGCAGCGACATGCGCGTCCCGGAACGCTTTTGCCCGTTCCAGTTCGAAGTCCAATAACGTCTGGATGCTCGCCAAAACATCAAGGAAATCCCCATCCACATCCCCGGAGGCATACGCGCTCTGAAGACTCTCATACGTCGTCCTGGCCTGCGGGACCAGTTGTTCGTCAATCGTACGATATCGGCGTTTGGCATCCATTAAAGCGAAATGCGCGAGGCGAACTTCGTTCTCCAACGCCAGACCGTATGCAATTTGATCGTGTTCGGCCGCCGCGGTGCGATGTTTCGCTTCCGCAATTCCCGACCGAATCCGCCCGCGCCAAATAGGCAAATTGAAGCCCAATGAAATCGCGATGTTGTCGTCTCCGCCATCAGACGTCACAAATGGTTCCCGCGCGGTGGCCAAGGTATACGCATCGATCAAACGATTGCCCGGCACCGCCGATGGCGCGGTGAACGGCGCACCGGTAGCCGCCTGGCGAAACGCCGTCCCGAGATTACTCCGGCGAGTCGCGCCGTACTTTTGCGCGGTGTTGAGTGTGGCCGGATATGGACGTTCCGGACGAACCTTCCGCGGTTTGCTGATTCCGCCGTACTCGATGCCCACCGTGATATCCGGATACCCCTTCTTCTTTGCAAGCGCTATATCCGATTCCGCCGCAGCGATAGCGTGATCCATTCCTTTCAACTCCGGATTCTCGGTCCGCAACCGCGCCGCCAACACGGGGGCCGGCGGGGGATCGGCCGGCAACTCCTCTAGTGTGGGCCACGGCAGAACTTCGTTCGGTGCCCGACCGATGGCCAACGTCAACCGCGCCGACGCAGCCGGACGCGCCGCCAAGAGGGTTTGGTATCGATCCTGCAACTGGATTTGCTCTGTTTGAATGCGTAACAAATCGACTTCGCCCGCCAACCCCAACGCGAACTTCGCCGTCGCCGTCTCTTCGGTATAGGTCAAAACTTCCGCCTGCGATTCCGAAATATGAATCTGCGCTCCGAGATAGGCGTATTCGTAATACGCCACCGATATTTCCGTAAACACCTGATTGCGGGCGGAGTAAAGTTCCTGCAACTTGACCTCGGCATCCAACCGTGCGCGATCGCCCCGCACTTTCCGTGTTCCGAACCACGGAAATTTCTGCGTCAGTTTGGCATGAAATTGGTTTATGTCCGATTGAACGAACTGGGTATACGAAAGAATCGGATCATCCAAAGCGGTAACTTGCGGAACCCGTGTGAGTGCCGCCGACCACGACTCATAGCGAGCGCGCAATTCCGGATGTCGATCCGCCGCTTCCATTAGGTAGTCGTGAAGTTCATCGTTCCGCACGGGTTCCGCACTCGGATCCGCCGCCGCGAACAGAGACGCAATTGCCAATACGACCATCATGATGGTGTTCCTTCAACCTTGGGTTCGTCCGAGTCACGCCACTCCTGTATCAACGCATACAGAACGGGAACCGCAAATACGGAAAGTAAAACCGCAATCATTCCGCCAAACGTCGGCAGCGCCATGGGTATCATAATGTCGGCTCCACGCCCGGTGGAAGTCAGCACCGGCAACAACGCTAGAATCGTTGTCGCCGACGTCATCAAGCACGGACGAATGCGTTGTGACGCTGCATCGATCGTCGCCTCTCGAATATCGCGTTTTCCGCGGGGCCGATGCCGAGCAAACCGTTGCTCCAAATAGGTCGCCATCACGACACCATCGTCCGACGCGATTCCGAACAGCGCAAGAAAGCCCACCCAAACGGCAACGCTGAGATTGAACGGTCGAATCTGGAACAATTCGCGCAGCGAGACATCAAAAATCGAGAGGTCAACGAAATCGGGTTGCGCCGACAACCACAACAGAATAAATCCGCCGGACCAAGCAATCAGAATGCTCGAAAACACGATCAGGCTTGTGGAGATCTTCCGGAACTGTAAGTAGAGAACCATGAAGATCGCCGCCAAGGCTCCGGGCAGTACGATCGCCAACGTACGTTGCGAACGCAATTGATTTTCGTACGTACCGGTGAACGCATAGCTCACCCCGGCCGGAATAATCAGTTCACCCGCGTCGATTCTCTCTTTCAAATACGCTTGGCAACGCTCCACAACATCCACTTCGGCAAACGCCGGCTGTTTGTCGAACACGATATAGCCCACCAGAAACGTGTCTTCGCTCCGAATCGATTGGGGACCGCGCACGTACTTGATCTCGGCAAGCTGCATGAGCGGGATTTGAGCACCCGACGGCGACGGCACGATAATCCGCTCAAGCGATTCGATATCATCGCGCAACTCCCGCAAATACCGAACACGCACGCCGTACCGTTCCCGCCCCTCGATCGTTGTTGTAATGC
>BQJS01000376.1 GCA_021604825.1 Phycisphaerae bacterium
GGATCGTGTCGGGCGCGCCTTGGGCGTTGCGCGCGGCGCGCGTCTGCTCGACCTTGAGGAGGCTGTAGGTGTATTATCTTCCTTACGGCTTGGTGTTGTCCGTAAACTCGTCGAAGAAGTTTCGCTGAAAACGCTCAATGAGTTGTTGCTGGCATCCCAATCCGGGCACATACAACTGAAGCTCGGTCACGACTGCGATGCACTAGCCCTGAGTTTCGAGCGCGCGGACTTGTTCCGCGCACAGTTCAATTAATTTCAACGGCCTCACGTTCGCGCTTCACGCGCTAGTCTTGCCGATGCGATACGTGAACGGTTTTTTAACCGAGCAGTAAGAGAGGCAATTATCATGTGGGAACGATTTACCGAACGTGCCAAACACGTTGTGAGTGCCGCACGCGAAGAGGCTATGCGCCTCGGCAGCGAATACGTCCGCACCGAACATGTCCTATTGGGGTTGTGCCGCGAGCCGGAAGGCATCGCTGCGCGGGCGCTTGAAAACCTGGGCGTTGATATCGAATCGCTTGCGATGGAAATCGAGCAACAAGTTCAACGCGGCAATGCGGTGGTGTCCGGCGAAGAGATAGCGTTTACACCGCGCGCGAAAAAAGTGCTTGAGCTTGCCGTGGAAGAAGCCCGTCGGTTTAACGACAGTTACATTGGTACGGAACACATATTGTTGGGACTTGTGAAGGAAGGCGAAGGCATCGCCGCCAAGGTCCTGCAAGATATGAAAGTCGACGGCGAAAAAGTGCAGGCGGAAGTCATTCGCCTCTTGGGCGATCAAGGGAAGACCAGTTCTTCGGGGCAGGCATCGTCCAGCAAGAAGTCGCAGACGCCTGCATTGGATACGTTTGGACGCGACCTTACCGCGCTGGCAAATGAAGATAAACTCGATCCGGTCATTGGCCGTGAAGAAGAAATTGAACGGGTCATCCAAGTGTTGAGCCGCCGCACCAAAAACAACCCGGTCCTCATCGGTGAAGCCGGAGTTGGGAAGACGGCGATTGTCGAGGGCTTGGCGCAAGCGATTCAGCACGGCGACGTGCCTGACCTCCTTTTACACAAACGGGTACTCACGTTGGACCTCGCGGGGGTTGTCGCGGGCACGAAGTACCGTGGGCAATTTGAGGAACGCCTCAAGTCTGTGATGAAAGAAATCCGGCGTGCGGACAACGTCATTCTGTTTATTGACGAGTTGCATACGATCGTTGGTGCGGGTGCCGCCGAAGGCGCGGTGGACGCCGCCAATATGCTGAAACCCGCGCTGGCGCGGGGTGAATTGCAGTGCATTGGCGCGACGACGCTGGACGAATACCGGAAACACATCGAAAAAGACGCTGCGCTTGCCCGGCGCTTTCAGACGATTATGGTGGACGCCCCGAGCGTCGAAGAGACGGTCGAGATCATCAAGGGCTTGCGCGACAAGTACGAAGCGCATCATCGCGTCAAGTTTTCCGATGAAGCCATCGTCGCCGCGGCCAAGTTGTCGAATCAATACATCTCCGATCGTTTCTTGCCGGACAAGGCGGTTGACGTAATTGACGAAGCCGGTAGCCGTGCACGGCTCCAAATTACGACGCGTCCGGCCGCGCTGAAGGAAATCGAAAAGCAAATCGTCGAGATTACGGGGCATAAGGAATCCGCCATTCGTCGTCAAGAATATGAAAAGGCGGCAGGGCTTCGTGATCAAGAACGCCAATTGATTGCCGACTTGGAGCAGAAGAAACGCGAATGGGAAGTGAAGCGCGATTCCGCCGAGATGATCGTTGACGAAGAAGAGATTGCGTACATCGTCTCGAAGTGGACCGGTGTACCGTTAACGAAACTTGAAGAGAGTGAATCCGAACGGCTCTTGCGCATGCGTGAAGAATTGCACAAGACGGTGATCGGTCAAGAAGAAGCCATCGACGCCATTTCGCGCGCGATACAACGTTCGCGTGCGGGGCTGCGTAACACGGGGCGTCCCGTGGGTTCGTTTATGTTCCTCGGGCCGACCGGTGTCGGTAAGACGTTGCTCGCCAAGACGCTCGCCGAATTTTTGTTTGGCAACGAAGACGCATTGATCACCATCGACATGTCGGAGTACATGGAGAAGTTCGCGGTCTCGCGGTTGGCCGGAGCGCCTCCGGGGTATGTTGGGTACAACGAGGGCGGCCAACTCACGGAACAGGTGCGTCGGCGGCCCTACTCGGTGGTCTTGTTCGACGAGATCGAAAAGGCGCACCCCGATGTATTCAACATTCTCTTGCAGGTCCTGGAAGAGGGTCAGATGACGGACGCCTCCGGGCGGAAAGTCGATTTTCGGAACACCGTCATCGTCATGACCAGCAATATTGGGGCTCGGAAAATTGGCCGGTCGTCGTCGATGGGTTTCACCAAAGGCACGAAAGACGACGAGTACAATGCGATGCGTTCCCGGGTGATGGACGAAGTCAAGAAGGTGTTTAACCCGGAATTCCTGAATCGGGTTGATGAAGTTGTTGTATTCCAGCGTCTTACGGTCGACGAAATGGTTCGGATCGTTGACATGCAGCTGGCCGAAGTGGTAGAACGCGTGACAGAAAAGGGTTTTACGCTAACCGTCGGCGAAGAGGCCAAGCAGTATCTTATCGACGAGGGCAGCGACGAGCAGTATGGAGCGCGGCCGCTGCGGCGGGCGGTCCAGCAGTACATCGAAGATCCGCTATCTGAATTGCTGTTAAGAGGGGCATTTGAGCCAGGCGCACGAATTGACGTGCGCGTATCGAGCGGGGAAAGCAAGGGCCTGTACTTTGAGCCCATGGTTTCTGTTGCGGAAGGTGTAGCTACTTGAAATTAAGCCAGGCCCTCGGGGGGCTTGTTTGCGCCTTAGTTATTGTCGGCATTGCGGGCGCGCAAGATGCCAGCGAGAGCACCATAGATGATATCCGCATTGTCGGATTAGAGCGCATCAACGAACAGTTGGTTCGTTCCCAGTTGGAAGTCCAAGTCGGCGAACTTTACAGTCCGCGTGTCGTCGCGCGCGACATTCGCCGCCTCTACGAACTCGGCTTTTTCACGTCCATTAAAGTCGATGCGTC
>BQJS01000377.1 GCA_021604825.1 Phycisphaerae bacterium
CTTGAACCAATGCCTGCAACTCGCGAGCGGTTCAAAGGAGGTCGCGTCGTTGGAGATGCCGACGATCAAGCAGCAGCGCGACACGATCATCGAACACTTCGAAGAAACGGCCAAGCTGCACGGACACGAAAAAGCCGGCAAACTCATGGGCAAGTTCGGCGTGCGTTACGCATTTCATCATCCGAAGCGAAAGCGCGTTCGCGAAGCCTTTAGCCGGGGAAGCTCAACCGAGCAATTCCTCGAAACAATCAAAATCTGGTACGACGACTTCGCGTAGGGTGGGCCGTGCCCACCGCCTTTCAAACACCAACGACTTGGTGGGCACGGCCCACCCTACTTCACGGTCAAATCATTCAGATAATCCGCCAGGGCCTGACGATGATGGTTGGCTTCTGCTTGCAGCTTTGCGACGGTGGCTTGTTCCTTCTCTATGGTGGTTTCCTGATCGTTCAGTTTGGTTAGCAGGCGCGTGTAGTATTCGCTGTTTTGCTTGACCGACTTCATGTTGTCGCGGATGCGTTCCTGCTCATTGGTGATGCGTTCGATGTGGTTCCGATGTTGTTGCAAGTTCGATTGAGTGGTACTCAGGTTCTGCTTGAGTTCAACGGCTTTCTTGAGGGCCTTGCGAACTTTGTCGGGGATCTCTCGCGCCCGGATGAAGAATTCGATTCTGTCAACGTCGGTCGACAGCAACGCCATCTGCACATCGCGGATGTATTCCTGAGTGACTTTGAATTCGCTCGCTTTTGCCGCATCGACGGTTTTCTTGAAGCGATACAATTGCTCGGTGGTCTCGAAGGGCTTGGCCGAATCGACGAGCGTCCAATTCGAGTTTCGGGGGTGTTCGATGATGAGCGTCTTGTCGCGGTTGCCTTTGTTCTCAAGGGCGTAAACCTGCGTGTGCGAGAGTTTCCGCTTGAGCATCAGCACGCCCTTGACCAGGCTGCCGGTTTGCAGTGTGTCGGTCGAATTCATCTTCGTGGCATCGACACGAACATCGAGGTCCACTGCGTAGCTGAGAAGTCGCGATTGCGTGGGCGGGAAGTGATCAATCTGCGCATCACCCGCATAACCACCATCATCCAGAACGGTGATCGGACCTTGCGGCAAGTCCTTACCGGTCGAGTTGGTCAGCCGAGCACCGTTGAGCGGATGTTTTGCGAGTACGCCCTGGTTGTAAATGCTCACCCGTTCGACGTCGATGTCGTCAGTCACGATCGGAATCATCGCCGAACGCTGGCGGGGCAGGGTGACGCGATCCACCTTGTATTGAAACAATTCGCCCATGTCGGCTGCGTCGGCGACGGAAGCGACGGTATCAGCGTACCCGCGACCAACCACGTCATCCCATTCATTTGGCATCATCAACGCGGTGCCTGCAAACCGATCGGATTCTTCGTCTTCGTGCCGCCGACGGGATTTTATTCTTTTACTGTTTCTAGATTTCGCAGGGACGGGTGCTTGAGCGAGTGCCCGTCCAGCCTGCACGCCACCCTCGTAAGATTGCGGTGCAAGGCTTGCGTACAATTCCGGTTGCACGACGGGGCGGCGGATGTAGAGCGGCTGATACAAATCCTGCACAAACGAGATGGGTCGGCCACTGACCAGCGATAGCTCGACGTTGCTCCAATCGCTTTCGGTTTGGTTCTCGACAACCGCCCAGCCCTGCAGCGACCCTTTGGCGTCATCGACGTCTGCATCCGGCATCATCAGCCGATAGGTCGTTTTCCAGATGGGCGTTTCGACGACGTAGCCCAGGCGAACGCGTCGGTCACCGTCGCCCTCGAATTCGATTGTCACCGGTTTCTTGTCCTGGTCGCGTGCTTGAGCCAACGCCAGCAAGGCTTTGGAAAGCTCCTCTTGCAGCTCCTTGTCCTGCAACTCGATCCGTGACGTGTCGGCGAGGTCTACCGATCGAATCGTCCCGCCTTCGATGATGTTGAGGACCCACGTTTCGGTGGTTTCGTCGTCGCCGATTTTGATCTTGCGTTTTTCCAGACCCAGAATCGTTCCTTCAATCTTGGTGCCTTGGGCTTCGACCAGCAGTTCTGCACCGCGTAGCTGATTGAGGAGTTCGCCGAGCGAAGGGTTGGTTCTGATGTCCACTTGGAAACTGCGCAGCGTCTTGGAGAGCGGGTCTTGCGAAGGGTAGATCACGCTGCCGATCCTGCCGCCGTCCAAATCCTGCAAGACGAGCGATTTGAGGATGTCGTTGATTTGCTCGGTCTTGAAGCGCAGTTCGGTCTTGGCATTCCCTTCGACGGTTCCGCGATGTTCGAAGAACCCGACCCCGCTGCTAAACAACACGACCCGTTCAACGGGCACATCGGTCTGCGCGTCGGTACCGGCTTGAGCGAGTGGGGCGACGAATGTGAGCAGGGCGGTGACGGCAATGAATCGGCGATATGGTGACATCGGGTATCCTTTCAGGAATGGGACCGCAAGTCGAACAGTCTGGTCTGGCGCTATCCTATTGGACACGCCATCCCGCCGAAAGTTTCATCGGAGTATCGGGTGGAATTTGATTTCAACTTTCACATGAAAAAACGCGGCTGGGAGAGAATCCCAACCGCGTTGATTCTGCGAACATCGTTTCGATGTCGAAGAGATTAGTTTTCGACGGGTTCCATCTCGACGACTTCAATGTCCTCTTCAATCTTGGCATTGTCACTGTCGTCGGTGTCTTCATCGATATCATCGACCGGTGACATTTCGAGGATCGCGGGCTCGACCACTTTCTGCGGTGCGGGCGTCTCTGCTGGCGTTTCTTCCGGCATGGCCTGCGTTCTCGGCTGAGGCGTCGTCTTGACCGCCGGTGCCATTCCGACCTTGCCCATGGGCTTTACTTCGACGTCGCCCGCATTGGACTTGTGCGTCGCCGTGCGGGCCTTCTTGGGCGCGGCGGGGGTTCCCGGCTGAACCGGTTCGACAGATTCAATCTCGGACAGGTCGGTCGTAAGAGTCTCCTGATGCCCCGACTTGGTCGGGGTCATGGAGGACTCGCTGCGTTCTTTGGTCTCGACGAGTTGGTATCCCTGACCTTGCTTGCGGCTTGG
>BQJS01000378.1 GCA_021604825.1 Phycisphaerae bacterium
AAACACGAGTTGCCCCAACCCCGCATCCTGAAGCGACGCGACACTAAACGCAATGTGCGTGGGATTGCAGTCCGTCTCATTCTGAGCCGCATCGAAATCCACCCACTGGTCGCCGATGAGAAACTGGGTCCACATGTGAAACCCAAAAATATTCTCCGCGCCACCAAACACGGGCACATACACCACCCCCACCACCACCCGCGACGGAATCCCGCACGCTCGACCCAAGGCGGCCAGCAGCACCCCATGCTCCGAGCAATCGCCCTGCTTGTTGCGGCAGACCTCGCTGGCTGACGCGAACCCAACATCGAGATTCTTGTCCTCGATCACTTCGCTGACATAGCGACGCAGGTTGTCGGCGATGGCGTATGGCGTCGTCGCAGTTCCGCGTGCTTTGGTGGCCATCTTCTTCACCTCGGCGTCGTCGGCATTGATCATCGGATTGGCGCCGAGATACTCCGCGTATTTCGAAGTATCAGCCGCCGTCGCCTTTGTCAGCACATCGTGATTTGTACGAGAAACCACGAGTTTGACGGCCCCATCTTCCAGGTGCGTTGGCTTTTGCATTCCGGTCGTGGGCATCGGAGGCAAAGATCCAGCACCGTTCTTGATGCGCAGCACGTATTCAACTTGCTGAGCCGTCCTACGATTGATCGCCTTGCGCGCGGGAATCGTTGTCGGCATGAAGAATTCGGGTGCGGAGAACTCGGCGAGAGCTTTGGCCTTCGTCGTCCGCGTCATGACCGTTTCGAGCCCCATCATCGGAAGCGACGTTCGCAACACCGTGCCTTCGTCATCGATCCACGCGGTTGTTTTCAGTTCGATCGGCATGGTCGGCAGCTTCATGGCCTGCGTCGTCTTGATGGCTTCAACGGACTTGCCGTCGAGTTTGATGGTTTCCTTTTCGCCGATCGAGACCTTCATGTTCACAGGAATGTCAGCCGCCATGCTGGGTTCATAAACCACAAGGTCGTAGGTTGTACCCGGTTTGAATCCCATCTTGTGCTGCATGAGATACGTCCCCCACGACATCAGCGCCTCGGCAGGATAGTCGTAGGTGGCTGTGGTTGGATTACCGAACTGCTTGGATGTGACGTGAACCTTGCCGTCTTCAACATGGCCAGAAATCGTCAGCTTCTGAACCGACGCGTCCATCTGCGACGAAAACGCCACGGGTGTACCATCCAATGTTTCCTTGGACGTTTGCAATTGCGTGATCGTGACCGGGCTATCCATCCGCTTGAGCGACATCGACATCAGGTTACTCGTGAAGATCAAATCGCCAGTGCGCGAAACCTCCGAATGCAAATACCCAACGCGATGCCCACCCATCTCCATTAACAACCACTCATCCACGAAAACACCCTGCGGTGGATTCGAATGGTCGATCGCCTGAGCATCCGACCCCGCGATACCAACGACGATTACGATCAACATTCGCCCAACTTGGCGATGCGCACGATTCATACTGATTCTCCTATTCCCGACTCGCGGATACGACGTCCCCACCTACGGCATCGACCATCGATCAAATGCAGGTGAGCGCAACCGTCCCCTTGTTCACGGTTGAACCATATCAAGGAATACAGGTTTAGAGAAATGATAGGATGAACTTAGCCGGTAAGAAAACGCTTAATCGCGTGAACCGTCGTCGCCCGCCCCGCTTTCGCGATGGAAACGGTTAATGGGATTTCTTTCGGACAAACTTTGACACAATTCTGCGCATTGCCACAAGCTGCGATCCCGCCGGCGGCTGCCAATGCATCGAGTCGCTCGCCTTCCAATGGCTTACCGGCTGGCAGGGTGTTGAACAGAATTGCCTGACTGACCGCGTGCGGACCGATGAAGTCGTCTTTATCGTTGTACTGTGGGCAGGCTTCCATGCAGCAACCGCAACTCATGCAGCGAGACAATGGATACGCATCTTCTTGATCGGATGGGGACATGCGATCGGGCTCGCCGCGCGGCGAATAGCCATCGACCGGTGCCCAAGCTTTGACGGTTTTGAGTCCTTCAAACAAACGCCGGCGATCCACCACAAGGTCGCGAACGTTCGGAAATTTGGTCATCGGTTCCAGCGTAATTTCAGGTTGCTCCTGAAGCAGGTTCTCAACCAACGCCGAACACGCCTGCCGCACTTTCCCGTTGATCCGCATCGAACACGCGCCGCACACTTCCTCCAAACAACACGCATCGTACGCCACCGGTGCGACCTTCTCGCCTTCGACCGTCGCGGGCGTCGCCGCTATCCGCAGTAAGATCGTCGTAACGTTCATACCGTCTTCAACCGGCAACTCGAACGACTGCCAGTAAGGGCCGCTGTCGGGACTGTCCTGCCGCTTGATGTTGACTTTGACTTTCTTGGACATATGCGTCGTATTGCCTCGTTGGGTGTTGCGTCCTGGCGTTCTTGCGTTCTGGCTTCCAAGGATTTCGGTCGATTGGGCTACGCTGCGCCGACGGCGACTTTTTCGCTGAACTGCTCTCGCCAGACCTCTTCGATGATCTCCGCACCTTTAAGACCATAGGTCCTGGGTCGCGGAGGCACCAGTGTCGTGTCGACGTCTTCGTACGCATACTGCACGTCGCCACCATTGTAATCGGCGACGGTGGACTTCAGCCATTTGTCATTCTTGGCTTTGAATTTCTTGCACCACTCGACGGCTTGTTCACGCAAAGCTGTTGAATCATCCGCGTCCGGGGAGGCGATCAAGAAATCGGGCTTAAAGTGGGCACCACGACATTCGTCCCGCATCAATGCCCCTTGGGCGATGACTTCGGCCATCGTGATCATGTCGTCGAGTGCTCGCACGAACGTGACCGATTGATTCGTCCAGGTGCCACCGTCGGGCGATCCAACATTTTTGTACCGCTCCCGTACCTCGGCAATCTTGGCCACGGTTTCCGCGAGCGACTTGTTGTCTCGCACCACGGTGACATTGCGCGTCATCGTGTCACCCAGTTCATCGTGCAGGGTACGCGGGTTTTCCGAACCGTTCATCTTAGCCACTGCGTTGTGACGTTCGGTTTCTTTTTTCTTGGCACCATC
>BQJS01000379.1 GCA_021604825.1 Phycisphaerae bacterium
GCAGGACATCACGCAGGACATCAAGGCTAACGAACTGGACGACGTACCTGATCTCATCGAAGGCAGCGACCCTGACGACGACAGCGACTTCTACGACAGCGACGCCGACTACGAAGATGCCCCCGACCTGGACGCCAGCAGCGACTCCGAGGACACCAGCGACGACGAGCCTTTCGACTACGTGGACAAGCAGGACGACGACGACAACAACGACGACTGCGATCCCAAGGGCGACTCCAAGGGCAACTCCAAGGGCGACTCCAAGGGCGACTTCAAGGGCGACTACAACTCTGGAAAGGACAAGAACTACGATGAGATCACGTTCTCCACATCATGCACCAAACAAGACGTGTTCAACATCATCTACGACTGCGACTTCAACGACTATCCCACCTTCGCACTGAAGTTCCACTGCAGACGACTTCGCATCCACCGCAAGGGGCTGAAGAAGAAAAGACAAAAAGAAAAGAAACAAGCAAGACGTGAGGGAAGGGTCTACGCAAGCGACGACACTGGACAAGACAAGGAACAAGACGAGATCCTGAACTCCATCACCACCCTTCTCGATTCAGGCGCTTCGGGTCATTTTGTTGATACTGACCCCAAGCACTTCCGCAACTACACCAAGACTTCGGGAAAAGTGCGCTTCGGTGGTGGTGACTGTTTACCTATCACTGGAGTTGGACGACTCGGCGGCATCTCCCGCGTCAAGACCGTTCCTGGCATCAAACAAAACGTGCTGTCAATCGCATTGTTGTGTGACAAATACGACAAGGTGGTTTTCGATGCATTCGGATGCCACGTCCTGGACAAGGACGGAAACACAGTTCTCGAAGGGAAACGGTACGGAATGCTGTACAGGGCAATACTAGACCTGGAAACCCGACGTCTCGAGAAGAAGAAGTTCTACGACCAAAAGGACGAGGAGAAGACCAGCAAGAAGAAGAGGGCCTCCGTCGAGACCACCGAACTCTGGCACCGACGCCTGGGACACCTGAATTACAAGTACATGGCGTCAGCGTTCAGCAAAGGCCTCTTCCGCGACCTCAACCTCACCCTCCCCAAGCTCCTTCACAAGTGCCCCAACTGCATGATGACCAAGGCAAGACAGAAGACCCTACCTTACACAACCGAGACCCGCGCTGCCGAACGAGGACATCGACTCCACATCGATGGCTTTGGCCCCATGGTTCGCAGCCTGAAGGGATACAAGTACGGCATCATCATTGTGGACGACGCAACACGCTACAAATGGGTCAAGATGTTCAAGAAAAAGTCAGAGGTGTACGACATCCTCATCGACTTCATCACCACCCTCGAGAAGGTCGACGACGTCAAGGTCAAGGTCATACGCTCAGACAACGAGTACATCAAGAAGGTCTTCAACAACAAGCTCAAGGCAATGGGAATTCGGCGCGAATGGACGGTACCTGCGAAGAGCGGCCAGAACGGCGTAGCTGAATCCGGCATCAAGAGCTTGTCATCCATGGCTCGCGCCATGGCTTGGGATGCCCAACTTCCCCACAACCTCTGGCCTCACGCCGTTCGCTACGCCTGCCGGACGCTGAACTCGGTACCTACGAAGGGAAACAAGGACATGGTCAGCCCAACACAAGCCTGGAAAAACACACCCCCTCGGGTCGGCTACTTCAAGGTCTTCGGCTCAAGGGTCTACGTACTGAGGAAAGGGAAAAAGGACAAGAGATTTACAACGGCTACGGCGGACAAGGGATACTTCATGGGCTTCAAGCAGGGCTGCAAGGGCTTCAGGGTGTTCATACCCAAACGCGGAAAGGTCGTCACTGCATACGACTGCGACTTCGACGAGGATTGGCACAAGCGGAAACATCAAGGCACCAACATCACCGAGGACTTCGATTTCTACAAGAGGATCTACAGGCACCACAACTTACCAGAGGACGACGACGAACCAAGCGAAGACGGCGGCAACGACAACAGCGACGACAACTCCGAAGCGGACCCCACACAAGACGACTCCAGCGGCGAAGACGACAACCCCCCAAGCGGACCCAACAGCGAAGACCAAGGACCTGGCGGACAAGATGATGATGATGAGGAGGACCCCAACTACGAGGACCCTCTTATCATCAAAGGCAAGCGCACAAGAAAACAGACAACAAGAACGGACGGAACGGTACCCACCTTCATTTCTGAAGAGGATGAGGGGTGTGTCGTACCTCACGGGATCGAAGAGTGCTTCATGGCATCACTGGAATCGGCATCGGACATCGAGTCAAGAACACCTAAAACAATCAAGGAAGCGTTAGAAGGACCGGACAGGGAGCATTGGCTACAAGCAATCAAGGGCGAGTTCAAAAACATGCTCGACATGGGAGTATGGAGGGTTCTAAAACAACCCACTGGCGGCCCACGTGTTACGAGCACGTGGGTGTTCAAGATCAAGACAGGGCCTAATGGCGAAATCGTAAGGTACAAGGCAAGGCTGGTGGCACGTGGATTTCTAATGAAGCAAGGCAGGGACTTTGATTTTACCTACGCACCTGTGTCGAACATGAAGACCGCAAGAATCCTCCTCGCCCTCGCCGCCCGTGAAGACCTGGAGGTTGAGCAGTATGATGCGACAGCAGCATTTTTACATGGTGTGCTCGAAAAGAAGATCGAAATGGCACCCCCTCAAGGCGCGTGGCTCGGGGGGATTGGCAAAGGCGCTTCGCTCATGCTCGACAAGGCTATCTACGGTTTAAAAAACTCTGGGCGTGCGTGGTACCTTACCCTCTGCCAGGAGCTCCAGCGCCTCGGCTTCAACCAGAGCGTCGCCGACCAGTGCCTGTGGACAATCAAGAACAAGGGTCAAGTCATTCATCTTCTCATCTACGTGGACGATTTCCTCGCCGTCACCAACTCAAAGAACTACCTCGCCGACATCATGCGCAAGATCAACAAGAAGTTCAAGGTTAATCACCTTGGACCCGCCTACCACTACCTTGGCATGAGGATCCTCCGCCACCGAGACCGCCGACGCCTGACAATCGACATCAATCAGTACGTGAGTGCCATGCTGGACAA
>BQJS01000380.1 GCA_021604825.1 Phycisphaerae bacterium
AATCGATAGCAGGTAATACGTTACGTCTTGGACGCGCAATACGCCTTGCGCCATTTCGGCCGCGTGGGCGTCCATCGGCAATTCAAGGGCCGCCGCACGAAAAATGCCGTATGCAGGCGTTGCGATCGCATGCAGCGCCTCAGGAATTTGCGACGTAAACTCGTGAACCTCCGGCAAATCGGATGCCAGGTTACCAAGCACGAACATGATGAACCATGCGGCAAACGTAATCGTCGCAGCCGTTACCTGATTCCGCGAGAGCGCCGAGATGAACAGCCCCAAACTCAAGAAAGAAGCGCTCAGGAGAAACACCGCACACAAACCCAACAACAACACCGCCGGTTCGACACTCGTGTAATACAAAAGCGTCGACAAATGCGCACCCACCACCGCCATCAACAACACGGCAACCATCAGCGATGCCAAATATTTTCCGAAAATGATTTCGCGGTCGCGTAACGGGTGCGTCAGCAACAATTCGAGCGTACCGCGATTGCGTTCCTCCGCAAGCAGGCGCATCGTAATCAACGGCCCAATGAACAACATCAATTGCCCGCAGAACACCAAATAAGGACTTAGAAAAAACTCTTCGAGATCAGGGACCCCTTCGAATTGATAGTCCATGGGCGATTGCGTCGATCGTGCGTGCCAGATAAACGACGCGGTAAAACCAAGCCCCGACAACACGGCATAGGTGCCCACAATGATGTAGCCCACCGGCGTAACAAAGTAGCTCTTGAATTCGCGCCAACACACCGCCCACGTATTGCGCATCAGCCGTTCTCCGTGGACCGGTTATCGGCCGTGGTCGCTTGAATAAACGCCTCTTCAAGCGTCCGCGTCCGCGGCCCAATGCGAACCACCGTCGCACCACCCACCGACGCCGCCTCGACAATGGCGGGCAACGGATTGGTATCCGGATTCGCGTCGATGCTAACGATGCCGTCTTTCGCATCCGCGCGGTTCACGCCCGGCAGGGCGGCAATGGCCCGCGCCGCAGCCTCCGCGGGACGATCCAGCTCAAGCTCCCACGCCCCCTTCGCCCCGGCGCCGGAGAGGTTTTCCATCGTGTCTTCAATGACGATGCGGCCGCGCTCGATGATGAGTACGCGCTCACACAGCATCGCAACTTCCGGAAGTATATGAGTGCTCAACAATACGGTATGACTACTTGCCAAACCGCGTATGGTTTTGCGAATTTCGATGATCTGATTCGGGTCCAACCCCACAGTCGGTTCATCAAGAATAAGCACCGCCGGATCGCCAATAAGCGCTTGCGCAAGACCAACGCGTTGCCGGTACCCTTTGGATAGATTCTGAATCACGCGCCGCGCCATTTCCGTGAGACCGCACATCTCCATCACACGGCCGGTCTCACTCGCACGCTTACCGCGCGCGATACCTTTTACCGTGGCCACGTACTTCAGATAACTTTGAACAACCATTTCGGGATACAACGGAACATTTTCCGGGACGTAACCAACGCGGCGTTTCACTTCGACCGGATGATCTTCAACATGAAGACCCGCGACTTTGGCGGTGCCGCGCGTGGCCGGCATGAATCCGGTAAGAATGCGCATCATCGTGGTCTTGCCTGCGCCGTTCGGACCTAGAAAGCCGACGACCTCGCCTTCGTTCACGTGGAACGAGACGTCGTCTAGCGCAGCGATTGCGCCGTACTGTTTGGAAATCCCCCGAACGTCAATCATGATATAGGTGCAAGGCAGTGACCTCCCCCGGCCACGGGCTTTGCAAAATACTCCAGGCGCTGGGAGCGTACCAATCTTGCGCATTCTTTTCCAGTATGCAAAGTGCGAATTCTCTTAGCCACGATTTCCGCTCCAAACCGGTCTATTTTGCCTATTCGCGTACAAATTGCCGGGTTGACGAATGGTTTTTGACTTTTCGACAGGCCCAATACAAACGCTTTGGACCATGTAAATGGTTGACAAATACCCTGTTAAGAAGCCCCTCGAAGTATTTGGCACGCCCTATGCACTTACACTCATGTCACTGGGATAATGTGAGGTGCGAACTATGCTAATTCAATGTTGTGTATGCCATCGGTACCGGGAAGGCGCCCGGTGGAAATCGGAACGGCCGCCGAAACGCCGCCGGGAATTTGTGAGCCACAGCTATTGCCCGACGTGTGCGCAGCAACTCATCAGCGAAATGCGCCGCCGCGGATTGCGCCGTGGCATCAAGCGGCAACCCGTCGCGTAAGCCCGTTCTTCTAAAAAAACGGCCCGGAACACGCCATGCGCCCGGGCCGTTGCAATCACTACCTACGTTACCACTCGACCGGAAACCCGGTTTAGTACATGTCGCCGCCCATACCACCTGGGGCCGCGCCAGCCTTATCAGGCTCCGGCAATTCGGCAATCAGGACTTCGGTCGTCAACAACAACCCTGCAACGCTCGCCGCATTTTGCAATGCCGTCCGCGATACTTTCGTGGGATCGATGACGCCCGCCTTGAGCAGGTCTTCATATTCGCCCGTGCCGGCGTTAAATCCGACGGCGCCCTTTTTCGCCTTCACGTTCTGGACGATCATCGCGCCTTCTTCACCGGCATTCGCCGCGAGTTGACGCATGGGCTCTTCAAGCGCGCGCAAGATGATGCGGGCGCCGATGGCTTCGTCGCCGTCGAGCTTAATCTTTTCAACCGCTTCCAAACAACGGATGAACGCGACGCCGCCGCCGGGAACAATGCCCTCTTCAACGGCCGCACGCGTTGCGTGCAACGCGTCTTCAACGCGGGCCTTCTTTTCCTTCATCTCGATTTCGGTCGCCGCGCCAACATTGATCACCGCAACACCGCCGGCAAGTTTCGCCAACCGTTCTTGCAACTTCTCGCGATCGTAGTCCGACGTGGTTTCTTCGATCTGACGGCGAATCAAGTTGATCCGGCCCATGATCTCGGAACTCGTACCGGCACCTTCGACGATAACCGTATTGTCCTTGTCGATCACGACGCGCTTCGCACGGCCGAGGTCCGCCAAGGTCAGATTTTCAATGCTCATGCCGAGGTCTTCCGTGA
>BQJS01000381.1 GCA_021604825.1 Phycisphaerae bacterium
CCGTTGCCATCGGGGCGATGGTCGACGCGTCCATCATCATTATCGAAAACATTCACAAGCGGCTCGAAACATGGGAAAACGAAGGCCGCAAGGAAGATCGGACCACGGTCGTCATCAGCGCGATGCAGGAAGTCGGCCCCAGTATTTTCTTTTCGCTCCTAGTGATGACCATCGCGTTCCTGCCGGTGTTCTCACTTGAGGCCACTGAAGGCCGACTATTCCGACCGCTCGCGTTCACGAAAACGTACTCTATGGGATTTGCCGCGCTACTCGCGGTGACGTTGACACCCGCGCTTGCGGTTCTCTTCATCCGGGGCAAGGTACTGCGGGAAGACCGCAATCCGCTAAACCGGGGATTGATTTACCTCTACTCTCCGGTCGTGCGTTTCGTGGTGCGGCATCGGTGGCTCGTGATAACCCTCGCCGTCATTGCCATGCTGTTAACAGTGCCCGCGTTTCTTCGGCTGGAAAACGAGTTCATGCCGCCACTGAATGAAGGATCGATTCTCTACATGCCGACCGCGTTGCCCGGCATGTCCATGACCGAAGCAACGTCGGTTTTGCAGTCGATGGACCGACAGTTGCGTACATTTCCAGAGGTCGAGTCAGTGTTTGGAAAGATCGGTCGTGCTCGAACGGCAACAGACCCCGCGCCCCTATCCATGGTGGAAACGGTGGTGGTGTTAAAGCCGCAGGAGGAATGGCGTCCCGGCCTTACCTGGGATGGACTCGTGGAGGAGATGGACGAGCAACTCCGTTACCCCGGCATGCCCAACATTTGGTGGATGCCGGTTCAGACACGGACAGAGATGCTCTCCACAGGGATTCGAAGCGCGCTCGGCATTAAGGTGTTCGGAAACTCGCTTGAGGAGATCGAATCGGTTGCCGTCGACATCGAACGAGCGCTGACGGAGGATCAACGAACTATACCCTTTACGCGGAGCGCTTTCGCCGAGCGGTCAACAGGTGGGTATTTCCTCGATTTTGACGTCAAGCGCGAAGCGGCCGCGCGATACGGACTTACGGTTGAAGACGTTACCGATATTGTGATGACCGCCATTGGCGGGATGAACATTACCGAAACGGTAGAAGGACGCGAACGGTACCCGGTCAATGTGCGGTATGCTCGCGAATTTCGTGAAGATCCGGAAGCGCTCGACCGGGTTCTCGTGCCGACGCCTACTGGAGCCCAAATTCCACTGCTACAACTCGTCGACATGACCTTTCAAACGGGACCGCCGTTTGTGCGCAGTGAGGACGGCCAGTTGGTTGGTTTCGTGTTCGTCGACGTGAAGGATCGCGGCATCGCGGACTATGTCGACGACGCTCGTAAGGTCGTCGCCGAACGCGTGACGCTTCCCGCGGGTGTCCGGTTGGATTGGGCCGGGCAGTTCAAATACTTCGAACGGGCGAAGGAGCGGCTGACCATCGTTGTTCCGGTAACGCTTCTTATCGTGTTGTTCCTACTCTACTTGAATACCCGTTCTGTCGTGGAAACGTTCATCGTGATGATGGCCGTACCCTTTTCGTTGATCGGGGCGATCTGGCTGCTATACCTGCTCGATTACAATATGAGCGTCGCCGTATGGGTAGGAATAATCGCCCTGGCGGGGTTAGACGCGGAAACCGGCGTCGTGATGCTGTTGTACCTGACCCTCGCGCATCGACGCCGACAAGAAGCCGGTACCCTACAGAGTTTCTCTGATTTGGAGGAGGCGATCGTTGACGGCGCGGCGAAACGCATTCGACCAAAACTCATGACCGTGCTCACGACGTTTATCGGCCTGCTGCCGGTGATGCTCAGTACCGGTACCGGATCAGACGTGATGCGCAGGATAGCCGCGCCTATGGTCGGCGGTCTGTTTACGTCATTTCTACTGGAATTGACCGTCTATCCCGCGCTGTTTGCCGTCTGGAAAAGACGGCAGTTGCAAAACCGATGAAAAGCCGCCTGCCTCGATTCACGTTGATTGCCGTCTACTTTGGCAGCAGCTTCATTCTTCACCTCGTCTGGGAGAACGCGCAGATGCCGTTCTTTGAATCCACCGGCTTGAGTGTTTGGGAGGTGTTCCGGATGTGCCTGTTCGCCACGGCAACAGGAGACATGCTCTTTATGGCAATGTTGTACGCCGTTGTGGCCATTGCGCTGCGGGATTGGACGTGGCTGGAAAAGGAGGCGTCCTACCTTCATCCCGGCACCTGGGCATTGCCCCCACTATTCGGCGTGTTGCTCGCAGTGTCATTTGAACTGTGGGCAATTCACGCCGTTGAGCGTTGGGAGTACGATGGGATGCCCTTGATCCCCTTTCTGCACGTAGGCCTCGCGCCTGTCCTACAGATGACGGTGATTCCGGTCGCAGTAATATGGATTTGTGGGGCGTTTTCGAAGCGCAACAGGACGACTACCTGAAGCGCTTCGTGATTCGGCCTGCTTCCCACCGGCGAATCCGTGTTGAGAACAGGGTTTCAATATTGGAACACGCCGGTCCGTGCGTGCATCTGGCACGAGAGCCGTTGGAAAATACAGCCATTTCAGATGTGGATTGGATCTCGATGGCGAATCCCTTGGTGATGTGATACCCTTTCTCCCGAGGCAGAACATCTTAGGTTTGAGACTAATGAAGATACGTCCCCAATTGCGAGTGCTCCAATCCATCATCCTCATGTCTGTCTTTGGGTTGACCGCGGTTCTACCTGCCGCCGGTTCTGGTCTCACGTTATGCGTCTGCCACGATGGTCACATCTCCTTCGAGATCGAATGTTTTGCGACGTACTGCTGTCCGCCGGACAAATGTGAGGCCGATGCCTTCGCAACAGGAATGAATTCAAAGAATTCCGTCGGGGGTCACTCTTGCGTTGATATCACGCTGCTTCCGAGTTCCGAAGTTGGTGCCGTACAGACCTACTACCAACTTCAGAGCCGTGATGGTTCCAATCCAGTAACAGAGTTTGTTGGGCACTACGCGTTTTCACCGCCTACCTCGAGCGATGTCACGTGCCCCGTTTCTAAACTAGGTGATTACACC
>BQJS01000382.1 GCA_021604825.1 Phycisphaerae bacterium
GGAAGAGGGTCAAGTCGTCTTGGGCTGGCGGGACGTCCCCCACGACGCGAATGCCATTGGATGGCTTGCGCGTGAAGGTATGCCGGTCATCCGCCAATTTTTTATACAAGCCGCGCCCGGCGTCGAAACCGATGAATTCGAGCGCAAGCTCCTTGTGATTCGGAAAGTGATCGAGCACGCCGTCAAAAAAGAGAAGCTCAACGAAGGGAAACGGTTTTACATTGTCAGCCTTTCCGCGCGTACGATTTGTTACAAGGGCTTGATGCTGGCGCCGCAAACCGACCGGTTTTACCAGGACTTGTCGGAACCGGATTTCGAAAGCGCGTTGGCACTCGTGCATCAACGGTATAGCACGAATACATTTCCGTCTTGGCCGCTTGCGCACCCGTTCCGGTTTGTCGCGCACAACGGCGAAATCAATACGCTGCGCGGAAATCGGAACATGCTCCGGTCGCGTGAAGTTCATATTGCGAGCGATCTGTTCGGCGACGACATCAAGAAGTTGGTTCCCGTTCACACCGTCGGCGCGAGCGATTCCGCGAGTTTTGACGAGTACTACGAGCTCTTGGTGCGTGGTGGCCGCACGCCGGCGCACGCGATGATGATGATGATTCCCGAGCCGTGGCAGGGTCATGAATCGATGGCCGAAAACAAGAAAGCGTTCTACGAATACCACGCCTGTATGCAGGAACCGTGGGACGGACCGGCCTCAATCGCGTTTACAAACGGGCTCCAAATTGGCGCTGTACTCGACCGGAACGGTTTACGCCCTTCGCGGTATTGGGTGACCAAGGACAATTTTGTGGTGATGGCCTCGGAAGCCGGCGTGCTCGATGTGCCGGAAGACCGCATCATTAAGAAAGGCCGTTTACAACCCGGCCGCATGTTCCTGATTGATATGCAGGAACAGCGCATCGTCAACGACGAGGAAATTAAGGACGAGATCTGCAAACGGCAGCCGTACCGGACTTGGTTGGATACGCACCGCGTAACGCTCCCGGATGAGCCGCAACCAGTCAATGGGCACCATCATGAAGAGGTGTCCTTGCTCGAACGGCAGCAGGTCTTCGGCTATACGCTGGAAGACCAAGAAATTTTGTTGTACCCGATGGCGCGCAAAGGCGTGCAGCCGCTTGGTTCCATGGGTAACGACACGCCGTTGGCCGTGTTGTCCAAGCGGCCGCAGTTGTTGTTCAACTACTTCAAGCAATTGTTTGCGCAAGTAACCAATCCGCCCATCGACCCCATTCGCGAAGAAATCGTGATGTCTCTGGAAACGGATATCGGGTGTGAGCGCAACTTGCTTTCGGAAACCCCGCAGCATTGCGAACAATTGCATTTAGAGTCGCCCATCATCACGAACGAACAGCTCGAATACATCAAGCGAGTCGACAAGCCGGGCATTAAATCGGCGGTCATTTCGACGCTCTTCCCGGCAAAAGACGGCCCTGCCGGCGTGGAAGTCGCGCTCAAGCGCATTTGCCAAGAGGCGCGGGAAGCGATTGCGAGCGGTGTCACCATTTTGATCCTGTCGGATCGCGGCCTCAACAACGCATTGTGCCCACTGTCCAGTCTATTGGCGATGGGCGCGGTCCACCACCATTTGGTCCGGAAGCGGATTCGCACGGAATGCGGCATCGTCGTTGAATCGGGCGAACCGCGCGAAGTGATGCATTTCTGCCTGCTCACGGGATATGGCGCGGGCGCGATCAATCCCTACGTTGCCTACGAGACCATTGACGAAGCGGTGCGCAACGAAGTCATCGTCGAAGAATATCCTGGCGCTGCTCAAAAGAACTTCATCAAGGCCATCGAAAAGGGCATGCTCAAAACGATGGCGAAGATTGGCATTTCGACCCAACACAGTTATCGTTCCGCCCAAATTTTTGAAGCCTTGGGCCTTGGCCCGACGCTTGTTAAGCGGTGTTTCACCGGAACCGCGTCCCGCATCGGCGGTATCGAAGTGGAGGACGTCGCCCGCGAATCTTTGATACGCCATGCCATCGCGTATCCGAAAGAACACGCCCGACCGCGTGAACTCGATCCGGGCGGCTATTACCACTGGCGCAAGCGCGGCGAGTTTCATCAATACAACCCGGAAACAGTCTCGCGCATTCAACATGCAGTGCGCTCCAACAGCGAACAGAAGTACCGGGAATACGCGGAAATGGTCAATAGCCGTGACCGGAACGCGTCGCAATTGCGCGCGTTGTTTAAATTTAAAAAGAATCCGATTCCAATCGACGAGGTGGAACCCTGGACCGCGATCGTCAAGCGGTTCTGCACCGGCGCCATGTCGTACGGTTCGATTAGCCGTGAAGCGCACGAAAACCTCGCTATCGCGATGAACCGCATTGGCGGCCGCAGCAACACGGGTGAAGGCGGCGAAGATCCGAAGCGGTTTATTCGCGAGGAAAACGGCGATCTGAGACGGAGCGCGATCAAACAGGTCGCATCCGGACGGTTCGGCGTGACGAACGAATACCTCGTTAACTCCGATGAAATCCAGATCAAGATGGCGCAGGGCGCGAAACCCGGCGAAGGTGGCGAACTCCCTGGACGAAAAGTCTTCAAGGAAATCGCGACCGTCCGGTATTCAACACCGGGCGTGGGGCTAATATCGCCTCCCCCCCACCACGACATTTATTCGATTGAAGACCTTGCGCAACTGATCCATGATCTGAAGAACGCGAATGTTCACGGCAACGTATCCGTCAAGCTGGTCTCTGAAGTTGGCGTCGGCACCGTCGCCGCGGGTGTCGCGAAGGGCAAGTCTGACCTTGTGACCATCAGCGGTGACAATGGCGGAACCGGCGCATCACCGCTTAGCTCGATCAAACACGCGGGCCTGCCCTGGGAACTCGGCTTGTCGGAAACCCATCAGGTCCTTGTCGAAAACGATCTCCGTAGCCGGATTCGCGTGCAAACCGACGGCCAAGTAAAGACCGGTCGCGACGTCGCCATTGGCTTTCTCTTGGGCGCGGACGAAATCGGCTTTGCAACGCTTCCGCTGATTGCCTCCGGT
>BQJS01000383.1 GCA_021604825.1 Phycisphaerae bacterium
GGCGGAAGCGCTGTTCCTCGGGTTTGGCGGCGATCCGGAACGGCTCCAAGAGGCGTACGATTTATCGCTGACGCCGACCTTGCCCGATGCGTGCGGCTCGCAGGTCTTGACGTTGCGGCCGAAGATCGATGAAGACGGCGATATTCCGAAAGATTCGTTGGAAGACGACAATGCCGCCGTATCGCTATTTGAAGAGGCGCGCCTCACGTTGAGCAATGAGGATTATCTACCTTGCCGCATTGAGATTATCAACGATGCGAACAGCCGCATCGTCATCAACATTGTTGAGTACACCGTGAACAAACCGATCGAACCGGATTCCGATCGGCTCCGCCTGCCGGAGGGTACGCGCATCATCGAGAATGAAGTGCTGACGGAGACCGTGGGCAGCGAAGGCGCGGTCTTGCCACGCGCATCCGCTGCCGAGGGCGCCCAAACCCCGTGAGCCGCATTGTCTTGGCGTCGGCCTCCCCGCGCCGCCGGTCGCTGCTTGAAGCACTCGGAATCACCGTTGACGTTATGCCAAGCGCCGTTCCGGAAACGGCCGGCGGTTCACCGGAAGCGATGGTGGTCGAAAATGCATGCGCGAAGCGTGACGACATCGTGACGCGGCAAGATACGCCTGCGATTGTTATTGCGGCGGACACGCTTGTGTTTCTGGACAAAGAGCCGTTGGGAAAGCCTGCGACGTTGGACGAAGCCCAGGCCATGCTGCACCGCTTATCCGGACGAACGCATCGGGTCATTACAGGCGTTGCGGTCTGCGATACGGCCCGTTCGAAACGCGCGACCGGTCATGAGACCACGAGCGTTACGTTTCGCAAACTATCGGAGGCGGAGATCAAGCACTTCGTCGATGCGGTGCAGCCGCTCGACCGGGCAGGCGCATACACCGTTGACGGCCCCGGCAGTTTGCTCGTCTCGAAGTATGATGGGTGCTATCAGAATGTACTCGGACTGCCCATTGTTCGATTGGACAGCGTGTTGCGATCGATTGGCATTTCATTGCTGGATTTGATGGATGCGGACAAATCGGTATTTCTCTAGTGCCTTCGTTCCGGTGTGATTGAACCGGATCGAGCCTGATGTTACTTTGGGCTTATAAACAGTGTGATTCGTAGAAATTCGGTCGTGCGCTACGATCGGCATTCCTGAAGGAGAGCGACATTGAACACACCCGACATTTCCCTGGCAACGGCGAACGCCGCCGTTGCCGCCGCATTTGAAAAAGCAAAGTCGATCGACTGCAAAATGAATATCGCGATTGTCGACGCCGGTGCGAACTTGAAAGCGTTCGCGCGGATGGACGGCGCGTGGCTGGGCAGTATCGATATTTCGATTAAGAAAGCGAAGACCGCGCGTTTTTTTGAGTTCAATACCGGCGCTGTTGGCGAACTGAGCCAACCGGGCGGGTCGCTGTACAACATCGAAGTGAGCAACGGCGGCCTCATCACATTTCCAGGCGGCATTCCGTTGCGGAACAAAGCGGGCGAAGTGGTCGGCGGTATCGGCGTGTCGGGTTCGACCGTTGAGAACGACCACGCGGTCGCGGAAGCCGGCGCGGCTGTCGTCGCGCAAGTCTAGCGATGGCGCATACCGTTTGCCTGATCCCCGGCGATGGCATTGGTCCGGAAGTGGCCCAGGCCGCGCGCGACGTCCTTGATGCGACGAATATAGGCATCAATTGGGTTGAACTTGCGGCGGGCGCGGCCGCGCTCGAAACGCACGGCGCGGTGCTGCCGGAAGAAACCGTCCAGTCGATTGATGCGTATCGCGTCGCGTTGAAAGGGCCGATCACGACGCCGATTGGCAAGGGGTTCACGAGCGTCAATGTCGGTTTGCGCCGCCGGCTCAATCTGTTCGCGGCGGTGCGTCCGGTACGGTCGATGCCCGGCGTGAAGACCCGGTACGAGAATGTTGACCTGGTGGTCATTCGCGAAAACACGGAAGGCCTGTATTCGGGCATCGAAAATGAGGTTACGCCGGGGGTCGTGCAAAGCCTGAAGATCGCGACGCGGGAAGCGTGTTGGCGCATTGCGAAGTTCGCGTTGAATTATGCGGTTGAGCGCGAGCGGAAGCGCGTGACGATGTTTCACAAGGCCAATATCATGAAGCTTTCCGATGGCCTGTTTCTGGAATGTGCGCACGAAGCGCACGAGAAATTCGGGACGGGCATCGAACTGGACGAACTCATCGTAGACAACGGGTGTATGCAACTCGTCTCCGATCCGACCCGATTCGACATCGTTTTGATGGAAAACCTCTATGGCGACATTGTCAGCGATTTGTGTGCGGGGTTGGTGGGCGGCTTAGGCGTGGTCCCGGGCGCGAATATCGGCAAAGGGTGCGCGGTATTCGAAGCGGTCCACGGCAGCGCACCGACCATCGCGGGTCAGAATGTGGCGAACCCGTTGGCGCTGATCATGAGCGGCGCGATGATGCTGAACCACCTCGGTGAGACGGATGCCGCGGAACGGATGAAAAATGCGTACGACGCCGTCTTGGAAGAAGGCAATCCGGAGGAAATTACGGCGGATATCGGTGGCAAGGGGACCACGTCAGGATTCGCCAAAGCGATTATCGCGCGGATGTAGTGCTAGCGCGCATTCGCGTTTTCCCAATCCTTGCGTTGCTTTAGCAACGATCGCACCATCATTTCCGTTCCGTCTTGGATTTCAATGCCTTCGGGCGGCGTAAAACGAAAAACAGCATCGTCAAACTCGGGATTGATCCGCACATCTGAAATGGCAACCGATCGATTTTGATCATCCCCGCCGTCGTAGGACGCTTCCCGCAGCGTACCGTCTGCCTTCCCGATTGTGAGCAGAATCGTCGTGAATTCCTTGCGCATGGGGTAGACGCGGCGCGGTGTCGCAGTGAACACCCAGATGTCATCGTCCTCGCGCTCAATTTTCAGCGATGCCATATCACACTCGGCGAACGGCCTGAGGAGTATGTCACCACGGTCGAGGTCCTGATGTTCAAGACCGGCATCGGAAAACGCTTGGAGTTCGTACCGGTAAA
>BQJS01000384.1 GCA_021604825.1 Phycisphaerae bacterium
CGATCCCATTGCTATTCTTCAAAGCCACCTGGTGGGTCACGCCGATGTTAATCGTCCTGCTGCTACTCGCACAAATCCCGATGACCGCCCGCATCGTGAAGCAGACCGGCCAACTGAAGTACGTTACCTTTGCGTTAATGAGTTTCAGACGCGCGTTTTGGCGGGGGTTCGGACTGACCCGCGCGACCATCGATTACATATTCGCCGGCAAGGAAGGCCGCAAAGCCAAGCAGAGCAAACCGGTTCCGTCCGATGCCCAGTCATCTTGAACCCGTCACGCCTACCAAGCTTCCCGATGCCGTTGAGACAAACAGATTGTGAACATTTGACGCAAATCGCCGATAAGTAGCCCAATGCGCGAAGAATCGAAACATAGCATCCTGCTGTTGTTCTCGACCGGCGTCACCGCCCTGCTGACGTTTATTTATTCGCTCTATGCGATGAATGTGTTGGGTCCGGCGCGGGCGGCTGATTTCGTCGCGGCGATTTCGGTGGCAACATTTTTCTACGTCGCACTGGGGCCGATCAATGGGACGGTGGCGAAGTTCACCGCCGCCTATGCCGCCGAAAACAAAATGGGTGACGTAGCCCGATTGCAGCGGCTTGCGATTCGCAATGTGTTCCGCTATGGCGGGATTTGTTTCCTGCTTGGCAGCGTCGGTGCGTTTCCGCTTGCATCTTGGTTGCAGTATGAATCGGTATTGCCTTTGATTCTTTCGTTTGCAATCGTCTGGCTGACACTGCTCCTGAGTGTCGCCCGCGGGATGTTGCGTGGGTTGCAACGATTCGGGCCATACAGCATCAACACGGTGACCGAGTCGCTCGTTCGATTGATCGTTGGCGTGGGTTTGCTCAGCGTCTGGACCACGACATCCAGTGGCGTCTTCGCGTTTGTCATCGCCCTGATCGTGATATTGGCTATCTCGCAGGCGCAGATGGCCGACATCTGGCGACAGTTTGAATCGCCAAGCATCGACAGCGCCGCAATCGTTCGCTACCTCAAACCGATGTGCGTCATGATGGCAATCACGGCCGCCTTCGACAATGTGGACATGATCGCGGTCAAACATCTTTTTGAAGCTGAATTGGCAGGCGTGTATGGGGCAGCGTTCACCCTCGCACGCGGGACGAGCGTCTTGGTAACGCCATTCAACATCATCCTACTGCCGTTGGTGGCTGGCTTACAGGCGCGGCGCGCACCAGTCCGCGATTCGATTCTACGAATTTGTGGATACTTCGTGGCACTGTGCGCGGTGCCTCTCGTGGTCTTTGCGATTTTCCCGAAGCAGGTACTGACGCTGGTGCGACTGGATGCGTTTATCGATGCTGCCCCTTTGCTTCTACCGCTGACCGCCGCGCGATTGCTCGGACATTTGAACGGACTCATCGCGCTGTCTTATGCGGCGCTTGGGCGCTTCGGGTTCCTGAAGGTGCTCATTCCCGCGCTCGTCGTCGAAGTCGCTATGCTCACCCGGTGGCATGACTCGCACATGACCGTCATATACGTTGCATTGTTTGTACAAGCCGGCACACTGTTGGCACTTGCGGCCTACACTTTCTTGCGGCAATCACCCGGCGACACTTCGGAGACTTCGTCTTGAACATCCTGATGGTCCTTTCGAGTCAGACCTTTCCGCCCGATCGCCGCGTCGAGCGCGAAGCCCGCGATCTGATTCGCGACGGCCACAACGTCTTCCTGATGGCCCGTCGAGGGCTTGGTCAATCAAAGACCGAGATCGTCGACGGCGTTAACGTCATCCGCGTTTGGCTGCCCTTTCAAAAGAGTCGGATTCTCTCCGACATGGTCCACTATTTGTTTCAACGCTACTTAATCGTCTTCTGTATTCTGAGTGCCTGCCGCAAGCATGATATCAATTGCCTGCATGTACACGACCTTCCTTACGCATTCGCCACGACTTTGGCTGGTTGGGTGCTGAAACTACCCGTGGTGTTCGACATGCACGAGCATTACACGGTGATGCTAGAAATGGGTTTTGAAGCGCCGGCGTATCGCCCCTTTCGTCCGTTTGCGTTTCTGTTGTTTGCCGTGCTGCGATGGGAAGAACGGTTTGCGTGCCGGCGGGCGCATCGGATGATCGTGGTTGCTGACGAACAAATACCGCGCATCGAGGCGATTGGTGTGCCATCAGAGAAAATCGTCGTGGTCACCAACACCGAAGATCCGGATCAATTCTCCGGGTACGCGATCAAGGAAGAAATCGTAAAGCAGTACGCCGACGATTTTGTGATCTTGTATGTCGGAGCGTTTAATCCGCATCGTGGCTTGGACACTGCCGTCGATGCCATGCCCGCTATTTTGCGCGAAATTCCGAATGCGAAGCTCATGCTCGTGGGGGACGGGGTGTCGCGGCGTGACATTGAAAAACGCGCGGCGGATGCTGACCTTTCCGACAAGGTTATCTTTCCCGGGTTTCAACCGTTCTCGTTGCTGCCGACGTACATCAACCTGAGCGAAGTGTGTTTGATTCCGCACATTTCGACACCGCACATCGAAACCACCATGCCGAATAAGATTTTTCAATTCATGATTCTCGGGCGGCCAACCTTGGCCAGCGATGTTGCCCCGCTTCGACGTGTCATTGGCGATGCGGAATGCGGACTCGTCTATCGCGAGCGCGATCCGGTTGCCTTAGCCGAAGCGGTCATCCAGTTGCGCGATCCGGAATTGCGGAAACGGTTGTCAGAAAATGGTCAGCGGGCGGTGGCTGATCGATACAATTGGCCAAGCACGGTGCAGGCGCTGCTGCACATCTACCGCGACCTTCAATAACCCCATTGGCCACTCACGCGAGCGCAATGATGCATCCGCCCGCCAAAGCAAAGGTGACGGCGACGAATTTGCGGCGGGTAAACGCCTCTTTCAATATGATCGATGCGAAGATGAGGGCGAACACCACCGACGTCTGATTGATCATCGCTGCAATCGAGGCGCTGGCGAATTTGAACCCCGCCACCCAAAACAGCATCGCCAAGTACCCACCAAGAATCGAGCC
>BQJS01000385.1 GCA_021604825.1 Phycisphaerae bacterium
ACCGAGCCGGACTATCGCGCTCGCGTTGAGGGCGTTTTGCTTAAGGGCGTTAAGGAGAACGGGCCTGCCCATGCCGGGGGGATGCGGGCTGGCGATGTCATTGTGCAGATGGGCGACACACCGATCGCGGGCGTTCAAGCCTATGCAGACGCGTTGGATACGCTTAGCGCGGGCGAGACGATACTCGTTGTCGTGATGCGTGATGGGGAGCGCGTGCTACTTCGAGTGACTGTCGGCGAACGAGAACAGTAGCAGAATGGGGGAGTTCCTGACCGGCCCGGTTCTTTCCACTGACCCATCGCATGGGCCAGCGGGTGCCAACTACCAGCCTTGCTCGGCGACGACGAAGTTTGCCGCCACTTTGGTGCCCAGTGTTTTGACCGCCGTGATGCACACGAGAAGGATCATGGCAAACATCACTGCGTATTCCGTGGCAGTGGGGCCATCTTCTTCATGAACAAACCGACGCACCTGATTGGTGATTGCCCTTAACATGGACATCCCTCCTCCGTGATAGGTGTACTCGACGAACGCACTTGCGCGGGACCCACGGCTGGAACGCTGTGGGCTCTTGCTAGCAAGCCTACGAAACACAATCTTGCGAGGCAAATTCGAGTTGAATGAAAGTGGCAGGCCGTCCGACTTATGGGACGACTAGTTGAGTTGCGACGTTACTCGCGCCGGTTGCGCTGAACCGTTGCGCAACGGACAACGCGATCGTGACTACGTTCCGCGATTGCTCTCAGCCGGAATCACCGTCAGATCAACGCGAAACCGTTCGGGCCCGGTATCATCGAATTCCATGCGGTAAATCAAAAGCGAACCGCACTCAAAGTCAGGTCCGATATTGGAGTCGAGCGGTTGGGCGATCCCTTCGATCGGGGCATCGGCGTCTTCCTCACCAACGTCAGCAGACGAAAAATGCACGCCATCGATCAGCGGCACATTTTCGAGCGCCGCCTCGTCGAGGTTGGCCTGGGCACGGGTCAGCAGTCCTTCGCCACCGATCGAAAATACGCGGGCACATTGCACTTGCTGAATCACCGTTTCGGTATTGCCCTCCAGATTCAACGTCGCCGCATCAGAGCTGAACGAAAGCAGATTGGGTTGGGTGTCGCGATCCAGATTGTCATACGCCCCGAAGACAAAAATCGCTCGAAACGGTGTGTTGTTGATGAATAGCACGTCGGCGTTTCCGCGTTGACCAGCCACATCACCTCCGAGTGACGACGTCAGACTCAGCAATCCATCCAGCCCGCAACCGGAAATGACGGCCAGCAACATGGCGAGCATAAGAGGACGGGCGAGTCGTGTGGACTTTCGACGGTAATGGCGGCGGTGCATATTGAGGTTCCTGGATCTTCAGTGCGTTTCGATTCGGCTGATCATTCTACGCCCAGCCATGACGGCAACCAAGTCGGTCGAGCAAGGCGGAGTCGCTTGGTCCGAAAACAAGTTCTCGATCGGGCGTGCCAATGTTGCGAAACCCCTTCGAGAGCTTCGCCGGCCTATACGATATCTGCCCTATGAAAGATCGGCTTTGCCGTGAGCCGGGCTTGAACACTCCCCCGCAAAACCCAGCGCAAAAAACCGGCTGACAGGCCTGTTGAGCCCGTCAGCCGGATAGTGATCATGCGTCATTCTGAATCGTGCGGGAAATCCGCATCATTCAGTCGTTGATTGCCGTGTCTTACGAATTCTTGGCCGCAGCGACGAATTCGACGATCTCGCGGACCATTTGCTTGGCACGGGCGAGTTCGGGTGTGTCTTCCGATGTAGCTTCCGTATCTTTGCTGGCCACCTGGGCGACTTTCGCGGCTTCGCCAGTCTTCTTTTTGCTGCAACAACCGAGCTTCAAGGTCGAATTTGCGGGTGCGTCGGCCGAAGCGACGACGGCATTGGCCTTGGCTTTGGCTTTATCTTTGCAGCAACCTTTGGCGTCAGCCGAAGCAACTTTGGCGTTCGCGGCTGCCTTCGATTTGCTGCATCCGCCCTTGGCTGAAGCGGTCTTCGCGTCTTTTGACTTGCTGCATCCACCGGTCGCACTGGCGGTGGCCGCCTCTGCTGACTTGTCACATGGCACTCCACCAGCAGCGGCCTTTGCACAACCTTCGCCCTTGCAGCATCCTTTCGACTTTGCTGAAGTGCTGGCAACCTTGGCCGACTTGCTGCATGGTGCCGTGCTTCCGGCGCTCTTGCTACAAGGTGCGGTGCTGGCCGCAGTCTTGGCACACGGTGTCGTTCCCGACACCGTTGTCGCGCCAAATTCTTTCATCTTAGCCGCCAACCGATCGGCGACGGTGCTGGCTTCTTTTTGCGAATCGAATTCGATGCCGGCAACCATGTACTTGATTTGCGTGTTGTTCTTCTTGGCCATCGCTGCCGCCGTCATCGGGCAGTGATAGCATTCGCCAGCCACCGATGTCTTGACTGCAGCCGAGTTGGCCAACTCTGCTTCCATCAACGACGCGAGTTTGTTCATCGCGCTCTTCTTGCATTCGAATGAACTGCCACCGACAAGGTAAGCCACCGAACTGCCTGATGCCTTCGCAAGCGATGCAGCGGAGTATCCACATTGGGTTTCCTTGTCGCCAACCTTGTAGGTCATTTGCGGGAGCTGCTTCATGTAGCGCTCAACGCCAGCTTCGACGATGTCGCCTTGAGCAGTTGCGACGGCCACCGCTTCCATTCGTTCAACTTTGTCAGCGGCTTGCACGCCCGACGCCAAGCCAAACGCGAGTACAAACGTCGTCACTGCTCCAAACATACGCATCATCATCGACTCCTATTAAATTCCAGAGATCAAGGTGGTTCCCGGCCCCCATTTCGTCCCGCACGTGCGAGCCGTCAAACGCCCATAGTATATCGGGACCCGGCGATTCCGCCCAAGCCCTAAGCCGTAACCCACCTGTAACGTTGGCCCCAACCGGATTCGCCATCATCGATATGCGGGATTTACCCCGTCCCCCGACCCGCCGATTCGACTAGGCCACCGGCGTCTCGCATA
>BQJS01000386.1 GCA_021604825.1 Phycisphaerae bacterium
CTTCCGAGCGTCTTCGCCGTTGTCTACGACGGCACCACGAAAATATGCGATGTCGCACCCGCCAAACTGAATGGTGACCCCATCGGTTACGTTGGTTTCCAGCACTTCGTCCCATTGTAGCGTCGCGGAAAATACCGCAACCCGCGGAGGCCGAACGGTATCGGCTTCCGGCACTGACGATTTGAGTTGTCCACGAGTCGCGTGCACGTCGATCTATAATTGTGCCGCGGGCTAATGCGCGGACAATCTCCGCATGGCTTCTTCTTCGCCGAGACCATTCACGTGAATGACTTTGTTCCGGCTATGCATTCCGCTCTTGACGCTCACGCTGGATTTTGAAAGGCCAAGACATTTGGCGAGGAGCACACACACCGCTCGATTGGCGGCATCGTCGACCGGTGGGGCCGTAACGGCGACCCGAATCCGCCCTGAATCCTCCACGACTAGCCGATTGGTTGACGATTTCGGCTGCACGCGAACATGGATCGTTGCACCGGAATCGCCCCCGAATTGAGACATCACGCGTCGGCGGACGTCGCCGCGCTCTCCTGCCACTGGCCAATCGCACGAAATCGTTCTTGCCGCATGGAGGGTGAAAAGTCACCGGTTCGGCTCGACGCCAAGAAATCATCGAGCGATTCGGCCAAATTTTCCGCCGCCGCTTCAGGATTCAAATGTGCACCGCCACCGGGCTCGTCGATAACCGCGTCCACCACGCCAAGGCGCAACAAATCATCGGCCGTGACATTCATCGCCGTGGCGGCGAGTTGGCGTCGATCAATATCTTTCCAAAGGATTTCCGCGCACCGTTCCGGCGGACACACCACGTAGATCGCGTTTTCCATCATTACAATCTTGTCCGCTACCGCAATGCCCAATGCACCACCCGAACCACCTTCGCCCAACACCGCGCAATAAATCGGCGTCTTAATGCTCAACATCCGCAAAATATTCTGCGCAATCGCCGGACCTTGGCCCCCACGTTCGGAATCCGGATGCGGATCGGCCGCGGGCGTATCCACTAAACTGACAATCGGGATCTGCAGCCGCTCCGCCATTTCAAACAATCGCAATGCTTTGCGATAGCCATTGGGACGGGCCATCCCAAAATTGCGGCGCATACGATCTTCGAAGTTTGTGCCCTTTTGTTGCCCCACCAGGACAACCGTTTGATCCCGAAAACGCGCAATGCCGCCGATCAGCGCGGAATCGTCGCCGGTCAGACGATCGCCGTGCATATCCACGAAATCGTCAAACATTCGCGAAACGTAGTCCAACATCTTCGGACGATCTTTATGCCGTGCAAGTTCAACACGATTCCAGGCGGTCATCGTGCCCGCACAGGAGATCGGCTCGGTCGCGGGACGCCGATCCGGCGTAATCGTGGCCTCCGGGTCCCGCTGATAGCCGGGCGCTCCTTCAGGCTGCAATACTCGAGAGCTTTCCATGTTCAAGAAGACCTTTGTCTGTGTCGTCGGTTACCACTCATTTGGAAAAGGAAAGACGTCAGCGCCGGATGGCACCGGTACAACGCAGTCGCACCAACCGCCCTCTAAACCGTTCGCTGCCGCGCCGAACACGATCCCACTGGAGACCATGCACCGCGGGTCACAAATGATCAGGCGCAGTATACCATGAACATTGGGGGTTGGAACGTCGTAATCGCGCGATTTTCGTATAATTTATGAAAACCGCGTTCTTTGTCAGTATTCTAGCCAACCGCGCGATCCAGGCTGGTCCGGCTGGGTCGCCGGATAAACATAGCTGTCCCTACACAATTGCATCGAAGAATTGCGCTTCATTCTCTTAACTTATTGAAACAAAACTAGTTACAATGAAGCTCGAACGCCAGGAACGTACTGCTGGACGGTTGTTTTGCAGTACTTGGGGGGTCACCAGCCGCTTTCCACGGCGGTGCGCTTCCCGACGCATTTTAGAGAAAAACCCTAGGCGCCCTTGGGCGCCTAGGCTTGCTGCAATGCTTCGTCGAAGTACTCGGAATAACACTCCAAATGCCAATATTCGTCGTCAATTCGCTTGTATTCGCCGAATTGAATGTCGATATCGACAATCGCGTCGTTACACAGTGCGCAGATGTGCATTTCACTTCACCTCCTTTCGATGATCGCTTTATGGGCTAATTTCCGTCCAAACCGTATTAGGTAGACAAACCCGCCTCTTATACCAACCGGATTGTGGCATGTCAAGCTCGTTTTTGTCAATAGATTTCTGTGCAATAACAACCCTCATTATAAGCACTTAGGATTTCGTGCCTGAAAGCACTATTAATAACCACCCCCGCGAATGATTCATTCCACAGGTCTAGCTATAATTACGGCTTCATATGCATTCTGCTTGAGAACTAATTTGGTAAAGCTTTGACGCCATACTCAGTAAAACGCCTGGAGTTCACTTTTTGACTACCGATGAAATACGCGCATGCTACCTCTCCTTTTTTCGTGATCGGAATCACGTTATCGAGCGGAGCGATAAACTCGTCCCCGCAAGCGACCCCTCCCTCCTCTTTACAAGTGCCGGCATGGTGCAATTCAAACCCTTCTATACCGGAGAAGTCCCGGTGCCTTACCGGCGCGCCGCAACCGCCCAGAAGTGTTTGCGCGCCGGCGGCAAAGCGAACGACCTAGACGAGGTTGGCAAGACCGCGCGGCATATGACGTTTTTCGAGATGCTGGGTAATTTTTCGTTTGGCGATTATTTCAAGGAAGAGGCCATCGGTTGGGCGTGGGAATTCTGCACGGATGTGTTGGGCATCGACGGCAACATGGTGGCGGTGTCCGTATATACCGATGACGACGAGGCCGCGAAGATTTGGGAGTCGGAAATCGGGTTGTCCCCCGCCCGAATCACGCGACTGGGCGATAAGGATAATTTCTGGGGCCCGGCAGGAGATACGGGAGCGTGTGGCCCATGTTCGGAACTCCATCTCGACCGCGGCGAATCGACGGGATGCGGCGAACCCGATTGTGCGCCGGGCTGCGAACGCTG
>BQJS01000387.1 GCA_021604825.1 Phycisphaerae bacterium
GGTGCAACCGGAATCTTGAATCCACCGACGCCCCAGTTAAGGGGTTCGTCGAATTCTTCAAGGGTCTGGAAGTACGACAACGCCAACAACACATCGATGCTCTCGGTCGGCGACGCGCTCACGCCTGCGCGAATCACGTACGCATTGGAGAGATCGGTGTTGGAGATGAACTCGCTGTATTCCCAATTCGAGAACAAGCGGTTGAAGCTTACGCTCGCGTCAGGTGCATCGAAGGGGTTGAGCCATTCGAGGAACGACACGTCGCGATCGTCTTCGCCATCAAAATAGGCACCGCCAACATACACGCGCGGTTGCCACGTGATGTCGAAGGTGTAACCCAACTCGAGGTTCGCACCCCAAGAATCGTATTCGGCGTCGTCATCACCATAGATGAACGGCTTGAAGAGGAAGCCCTGCTGACTGGCGTAGTCGCCGGTCTGCCATGCAGCTTCTGCTTCGAAGTCAAACGCGCCGATTTGGCCAGCTCCGCGGAGGCCGATGGTGTGCAAGTTACCTGCATCGTAGTCATCCAAACCAAAGATGTCTTCGATCCACTCCAACGGCGCGATGAAGTTGGTGTCATTCAGGCGACGGGGATCCCGCACATACAACCAGTAGGCGTCGATCGTGATGTCTTCGAGGCCGGTATAGCTACCGTACACACCCGAGAACGTCACGTCATCATCTTCTTCGCCAAAGCTTCCGCCTTCCGCGAGGATGGAATGAAACGCCGTGATGCTGAACATATCGGTTGCGTAATCAAGACGCAGACCGTCGAACGAGAGGCCTTGGAAGAACGACGAAGCGTCATTCGTTCCGACCAACCATTCGCTGCCCAGGCTCATTTCCTGGCGACCAATCCGCATGCGAAGCGGGAAGCCCCACATGTTCTCGGCTTGGATGTACGCCTGGTAGACTTCGACGTCATCAACGCTCGCAGCTGCGCCATCAGCGCCCGTGACATAGTTGGAGCGGAAATCCTGGCCCCAAATGTCGTAGCTATCGAGTTCGATGAACGCGCTGACTTCATTCGTGAAGTCTGCACGCACCGCAAGACGCGTGCGTTGTTCTACGAAGTCAAGTGAGTGAGTGCTGTCATCGTCGAATAAAATGCCACCGACGATTCCTACACCGTTCGCTGCGCCCGAACCAATCGCACGACGCGGCAAGAAGAAGTTCGGCCAAATGACTTTGGCGCCCGTTCCGTCTGCTGCGATGTTTGAGTAGTAATTGGCGCGGATGCGGATTTCTCCGCCGACTTGCACGTTTTGCAGTTCTGCCATGGCAGGCACGGCGACTACTGCAACTGCAAGCATTGCCAATGCAACTTTCCGCATGGATTTGCTTCCTTCCATATATGAACGCGTTAATGCGTTCGTACCAGCCGCAACCAAAACAAGTAATCAATAAAAGTCTTGGTGCGCTTGCTGTGAATTGTTAAACCAAATCTATATTCAACATCGTCATTCTTTTACCGACCCGGGGAGGTAGTTGTGTTTGCAACTGCTTCCATCCCTCCTTTCGTCCTCCTAATTGGGATCGATAATGATGGTATTGTCGTGCTAATGCGTCGTTTGGTACCCCGATAAAGATAGTGTTGCGGACCGAGATTTCATGACCCTGGCGTTAACCGATTAACCCCACAAACAAGCAGAGTATAGCGGTGCGAACCTCCCGCGTCAAGAGGATTTACACCGGCGCCAGTGGTGTCGCTTGCGGCACCCGGCAACCGCCGAGTAGAATGCCACAACTTGCGCTCCATTCGAGGATTATTTTGACCACTCAATTTGAAAATCACGATGCCGCCACGAACCCCGATCAGGGGTACGTCAATTACTTCGATCTTCTCGGCGTAAACGAATCCGCCAAACCCGGAGAAGTTCGGAAAGTTTACCGGCGCAAAATGAAGGATCTCATCAATGAGATCGGCCGTGTAGAGGTGACCGCAGAGCTGCGATCCCGCTATTTCCTTGAAATCGCTAAACTTAACGCAGCACTGCTTATTTTGCGCGATACGGATGAACAGGCTGCGTATTGGAGCGAACGGACGGCGCTGATCGAGCTTGAGGAACGGTGGCGGAATGCGGCGGAAAGCGGCAGCGAAGACGCGGAATCCATCGCGCGGGAATTTGATCGCCGGGTCCGCGCTTGGCTTTCTAAGTATCTGGAAGACATGATGTTAGCAGCGGGGCGCGACAAGGAATGCGTGGAAGCCAGCGCCTGGGACCGCGCACACGAACGCCATGCCGCGCGGACGTTGCGCGAGTTTCGCCATCGCCAGTACCGCGCCATCCTCGAACGTTTGCCGTTCGTTGATGTTACCACTCCGGAAATTGATTGGGATGAGCGGCGTGCGGTGGTTGCATCCGTTCTGAGCGCGGCGGACTAGACTGATGGCACGAAAACGCACAACTGTCCTTGCGCCAGTCGCGGCAGACCCGAAAATCACCGCCCAAGCCCTTGCAAAAGCCGTCGCGGAGGGCGATATCGTCGGATTTCGGCTTGTTTTCGCGCCGTTTTCGCCTGCACGCGATAATACGTCGGAGGACTTTTCTTCTGGAAAATACAGCAACCTGCTGGTCGATGAGGAGCTTGAACGCACACCGGAATATGCGGCCGCCCTCAAAATCATTGAAGATGGGGCTACCTGGGCGCATATTCAGGGCGAGCTACACGCGGCGCGGCCGCCCTGCCTGCCGTCGCGACCTTTGATGCTTCTGGCGGACAACGCGGTGCGGTTGGGCAAACCAACGGCAGCGGCGCAGGCGTATGAATTGTTGCGCATTCGCGAGCGGATGCAGTTGGACTTTCTCGACGAGGCCGATCGCTTATTGGAAGCGGGTGAGATCGAGCGGGCGGCGAAGGGATACGATATTGCTTCCGGCCTGAACTACGATTACGCGGGTTTTCCGGATCCCGTCCCCATGGGCTTTGACTATCAAACCCGGGCGCTCATCCTGCACGGCGAGTATCCGCGGCACCCGGAAGACTGTGTAGCCGCGTTG
>BQJS01000388.1 GCA_021604825.1 Phycisphaerae bacterium
GCGACGAACTGCGCCCATTGCTATAAACCCAAGCTCGATCCGCGTTTCCCAGAGATTGGCCGCAAGGTGTGCAGCATCAACTCACCATGCGGACTCCACATCATCGGAACGGAACGACACGAGTCACGCCGCATCGATAACCAGTTGCGCGGACGTGCGGGCCGTCAGGGTGATCCCGGTTCCAGCCGCTTCTTCCTGTCGCTCGAAGACGTGCTGCTCAAGCACTTCATGCCCGACTGGATGATCAAAATGATGGAGCGCTTCGGGTTCACCGAAGGCACCAGCCTCGAAGACAAACGACTCAGCAAGGGAATCGAACGGGCTCAGAAAAAAGTCGAGGAAATCAACTTCGGTCGGCGCAAAAGTCTCATCGAATGGGACGAGCCGATGGACTATCAACGCAAGCTGTTCTACAAGGAGCGCCAGAAAGTTCTGGAAGGCACGGAAATTCGCGAGACCGTGATTCGCGTGCTGCGCGATTCCGTCGAAGCCAACGTTGAGCGCTTCGCCTCAGACGAATATCCGATCAAGTGCATCAGCGAATGGTGCCGCTCGACCTTGGACATCGCGATCGAACCCGATCGCATCCGCGGCGACGATCTGGAAGAAATCCAAGCGTCCATCCGCAATCGATCCATCACCGAATCGCGCGAACAAATCCACACGTCGCTCGGTGAATACGTCATCGAAGACGCCCCACCTTCAGAGTGGGACGTGCGCGGTTTGTCCGAATGGGCCCAGCGCACGTTCAACGTCAACATCACGCAGAATCAATTGCGGAAGATGGACGCGGAAGAGATCGGCGAATGGCTGACTGAATCGGCGCAGAAGCATTTCGAATCCGTCGATCTCGATGGCATCGCGCCGTATCTCGAAGACTCGTACCCGAGGGCGATGCTGGCTGAGTGGAGTCGCTCGACGTTTGGAATTGAACTCGCCAGCGACGAACTCAAAGACAAGTCAGCCGGCGAGATGATCGATACGATCATGGATCGACTCGTTGAAACGTACGAAAATCGCGAGTTCACCTATCCTGTCGAGATCGCCATGGAGCGCAGCGGGGTCGGTGTGGAAGGCGCAGACAGCGCCTACGCCGCACAAGCCTTGGCCAACTGGTCGAACGCAAAATTCCGACTCAACCGTTCACCGGACGACTTTCAAGGCAAAGCTCCCAAAGCGATCTATGACGATTTGGTCGCAATCAACCGCGAGTTCATGACCAATGGCAAACTTGAAGCGCACATCGACGAAGAAACATCTGGCAAGAGTGAAGAAGAAGCGGTCGAGTGGGCCAAGCAACGCTTCGGGGTGGGGTGGAATGAAAAACGATTCTACGCCAACGGTGGCGACTTGCGCGAACGGCTTCTCGATCAAGGGCGCGAGATGCTCCGCTACGAATTGTCACGGATGGAGCAAGTCGTACTGCTGCGCATTCACGATCAGTGCTGGAAAGATCATCTGTTGGAAATGGACCATCTCAAGACGGCGATCATGCAGCGACCAATGGGTGGTGACCAGACCCACCCGCAATCGCAATACGCCATTGAAGGTCGCGAATACTTCGACGAGATGTGGTCGCGCATTCGGGAGCGCGTCGTCGACGTGATCCTGAAGGTCCGCATGGGTGGTGGCCCGCAGCAGGGACAGGCGGCTGCACCCGCCACAACAACAACGGGCCCGGGTCCAGGAACAACCATGACCACAACACACGCCGACGCCACCAACACCGCGTTCGCTGGTGCCGATGCCGATCAAAAAGCGGCCATGAAAGCCCAGGGCAGCGACGGAAAAGCCGAAACCATCCGCCGCGAACAACCCAAGGTAGGAAGAAACGATCCATGCCCCTGCGGCAGCGGCAAAAAGTACAAACAATGCCATGGCCGCAAGTAAGTTAAGTGCGGAAAACCCAATCAACCCGTAGGGTGGGCCGTGCTCACCATGTCGTTAGCTAACAAACGGCAACACGCACGACTCACCCTACGATTTGGGGTCGTTTGAATTAGGGATTGTCGGCGTTTCGATTGGTTCACCGCGCCAGTTCTCCACTTGCTCGACGCTGAACCACTCGCCGCACTCGGGACATTTGTGCCCTCGTAGACCTTGAAGTGAATACCCGCAAGTACGACAGATTGAAAATCCAGCATCCCCCATTCTTCTCCAGATTGCGCGGCGAATAGTATTGCGCAGGAAAATTGTGGTCAGAATTTCCACAAAGACGACTCCACCTACAAAGTACATGGTGACAAAGCAACTTAACTTGAAGGCGTACCACCCATTGTCAGGAAGCAGCATGTTCTGCAGCCTGCTTCGAAATGAGACTACGACCACATAGAGTGCAATCAAGTAAACGGTTGAGAGACAGCTTAGAAGCACCAAGCCCTGCAGAGTTCGTAAAGCATCTTTGAAAGCTTGATACCAGATTCGGACGCGTATCGCCTTGTTGGGAACGCCAACTAACTCCTCAAACCACTTTGAGAGAAAATAACCGGCAGTCAAGATAGGGGTATCGGCTTTCACAGTCTCGCAAAACCTACTAAGAAGTGCATTCGTAAGCAATTGATTGCGCGGTGACTTTTGGAATCGAGAAGCCTTTCCATTTCATCTAAACCCGCGATCGTTGGATCAAGTTGTTGGCAAGCCCAATATGCTCGTTTCGTGTTGCAGCGTTTCTTTGAAACCTTCTTTCAACGGCCTTGGATCAAAGCCCAGTTCGCTTTTGGCTTTGCTGTTGTCGCCGAGATAGGTTGCACCGGCGATGACTCTTAGGGTTTCTGGATGATAGTCTTCGGGCAATGGGATGACTGCGCCGACGACTTGCATGATCTTTGACATGAATCGCAGGGTGCCTGGCGATAATCTTCGCTTGGGGGCTGGTATGCCGGTGATCGATTCGGCGATGGCCAGTGCTTCTTCGAAGGAATGTTTCTCGCCAGCGATGATGTATTTTTCGCCTGGCTTGCCCTTTTCCATCGCTTGAATGTGCCCGCGAGCGGTGTCTTCGAC
>BQJS01000389.1 GCA_021604825.1 Phycisphaerae bacterium
CCGCCCAATCGCACGATTCCGTTCCGCCCGCGCCCGGATGGATGCTGACGATGGCCGCGTTGCCGTCGCGCGGATCGGAGAACAGGCTCGCGATTTCAAGGCGTTGCAGACGTTGTTCGACTTCCGTGACGACCAAATCGATTTCTTCGCGCATCGATTCATCGCTCTCGCCTTCCGCGAGTTCGACCAATACCTGTGCGTCGTCGATTTCCCGGCGCAATTCTTCCGGCGCATCCACCAGCGTCTTCAGGCCCTTAAGCTGCTGCATGATTTTTTGCGCAGACTCCGGGTTGTCCCAAAAGCCATCCGCGGCCATTTCCGATTCGAACGCCTGGATTTTACTTTTCTTGTCTTCGATATTGAGCGCCGTCAACAGCTCATCGAGCCGTTTGGCGTAGCCGTCTATTTGGGTGGAACGTTCTTCGTACATCGACAATCTTCAGTAGGTTTGCCCGCTAAAATAATGGCACCGTCATGTAGTAGAGCAACGGCGACGTAAACAGAAAGCCGTCGCACCGATCGAGCGCGCCGCCGTGGCCGGGAAAAATCGACCCGGAGTCTTTAATGCCCGCATCGCGTTTCAAGGCCGATTCCGCTAGATCGCCGATCTGCGACGCGATGGATAAAATGGCCGCTGTCTGCAGGTAGCGCGGCAGCGTCCAGTCTGGAAAACCCGATATCGTGCCTTGTTGCTGCAGCGCATACACCGCCCAGCCGCCCAGCATGGCGCACACAAACCCGGCGATTGCACCTTCCCATGTCTTGTTCGGGCTCACCTTCGGCGCCAACTTTCGTTTGCCGATGAGGCCGCCCACGAAATACGCGCCGGTGTCGGTGGCAATCAGAATGACGAACAACAAGGTCACCAGCCCCGGACCAATGTCCGCCATGCCGTGGATCAAGACCAAGTGCGCGCCAAACCAACCGACATACGCCACACCAAAAATCGTGCTGGCGAGTCCGGCCACCGCCAAATGGCCGCGCACGACATGTAGCGCCGCGACCAACAAACACCCGCCGTAAAAACTGTAGTTGACAAAGGTGAGGCTGCCCGACACGCCGCACAATGCGATCGCGGTGCCCGACAACATGCCGCCGATGGTTTCCGGAGAGAACCCGCGAATGCGCGTAATCGCGTACAGCTCATAGAGTCCGAGCATAACGAGGATCGATACCAGCACCGCGAACGCTACGTGGAGCCCGGGCATCCAAATGACGAACAGGAAAATCGCCAATGCGATGACCGCCGTGACGACGCGGACGCCAACCTCTCGTAATTTCGGGGCCATGCCTACCGTCCTCCGAATCGTCGTTGACGCAGTTGATACTCCGCAATGGCTTCTTCCAGATGCGGCTTCCGGAAATCCGGCCAGAGGGTCTTCGTGAGCACGATTTCCGTATAGGACAATTGCCACAGCATGAAATTGCTAATCCGCATTTCACCGCTGGTACGGATGAGCAAATCCGGATCGGGCAATTCCGGCCGGTACAGATGGTTCGCGACGCAGGCTTCGTCAATGGCGTCCACGGCCAGCTCGCCGCGCTGCACTTTTCCCGCAATCGCCCGCGCGGCGTCCGTAATTTCGCCGCGGGCCCCGTAATTGATGGCCACGTTGAGAATCATGGACGTGTTATTCGCCGTGCGTTCCATACTGTAATCCAGGTCCTGAACGACCTTTTTCGGCAACCCGTCCATACGGCCCATAATTGAAATGCGAATATCCTCTTTGTGGATATTCTCCAGTTCTTGCTTGACGTATTTGCTCAACAGCCGGAACAACGCGCTGACTTCAATGCGTGAACGCCGCCAATTCTCCGTGGAAAACGCGTACAGCGTCAATACTTCGACGCCGATTTCGCGGCATGCTTCGACGGTTGCGCGCACACTTTTCGCCCCGGCTTCATGACCTTCCGCGCGGGTGACGCCGTGCTGTTCCGCCCACCGGCCGTTGCCATCCATAATGATGGCGATATGCTTGGGCAGCGCTTCTGTCGATTTCGAATTGGACATCGGTGGACGACAACTAATCCATCTGTGATTACGCAAAAAAATGCCGTGGGCCGCTCCACGCAATCCGGAGCGGCCCACGGTTCAATAGAATTCAGGCACAAACGATGATGGTGTTCTTGAGGAGACCGCAATTTGGTGTGGGCGTTGGCACGCGTTAGACCTCCATGATTTCCGCTTCTTTGTGCTTCAGGAAATCATCGATCTTTCCAATATATTCGTCCGTGAGTTTCTGCACATCCGCGGTAAGCCGATGCGCTTCGTCCTCGGGGATATCACCGTCTTTTTGGGCTTTCTTGGCTTCGTCCACAGCGTGCCGGCGGATATTTCGAATCGATACCCGGTTGTCTTCCGCCATTTTGCCCACGACTTTGACCAAATCCTTGCGCCGGTCTTCCGTCAATTCCGGTAACGGAATGCGAATTACTTTACCGTCGTTCGATGGCGTTAAGTTGAGGGGCGACGCGATGATCGCTTTTTCGATGACCGCGATTTGGCCTTTGTCCCAGGGGGTAATCATAAGCATGCGCGCTTCAGGCGCCGACACCGTACCGACCTGATTGAGTTTCATGATTTGCCCGTAGGCGTCGACTTCGATTCCGTCCAACAAACCGACCGATGCCCGACCGGTGCGAATACCACTGAGTTCCACATGGAAATTTTCCAGGCTCTTTTCCATTTTCGAGCGGGCTTCTTTGAGCAGCGCGTGATCCACCAGTTACGCTCCCTTCACTATCGTGCCGATTGCCTCACCGCGGACCGCCTGAAGAATGCTGCCCGGCTTCATTAAATTGAACACCAAGATCGGCAATGCATTTTCTCTGCACAACGAAATTGCGGTCGCGTCCATGACGCCAAGATTCTCCGACAATGCGCGGGTATACGAAATCTCATCGTACCGCGTTGCATTCGGGTTTTCCATCGGATCGCTATCGTAGATGCCGTCGACTTTCGTCGCTTTCATCAAGATTTCCGCGCCCATCTCATTGGCGCG
>BQJS01000390.1 GCA_021604825.1 Phycisphaerae bacterium
CACGCGGGCGTCTACTACAACTCCTATAGCGAGGACTTATTTGTGTGGGACAACGACGAAGACAACGGCGGGGCCGAGCCGCGGCTCATCGTAAGGCCGAGCAGCTTAAGCAGTTTTCACGCCAGCTTGACGGAAGACAACATCCGAGACAGGCTGAAGATGTACCAACCAAAGTTCGGGTTCTCGCTCCAGTTTCACGACAATGTTGAGCAGGGCCTCGAATCGATATCTTTCTTTGTGTCGAATCAAGATCCCGACGCACCACTACCGCCAATCAAGATCTCAAGAGGCGAAGAACGGATATTTGTTTGGTGCTTCTTTCTCGCGCTCTTCGAGGTCGAAGGGTGGGCAGACGTTCAGGCGTCACACTTCTTTATTGATGATCCCGTTTCCAGCCTTGATGAGAACAATATCTTCGTGACCGCCGCGACGCTCTTCGATCTCATTGAGCGGTACTACAGGAAGAGAAAAATCATTATCACGACGCACCACAGCGGCCTGTACTCCATCTTGAGTGGATGGCTACGCAAGGGCGACCAGCGAGATAAATATAAGGATGTCGCCAAGACGTGCATCTTGAGCGGAAAGGGCGACGGTGTCTCGATCGAGAGCGATAAAGATGATGTCCATCTATATCACTTGCGGCTGATGCAGATTCTTCGGCGTGCGCAACTCGATGACGATCTTCGTGCTTACCACTTCGCATTGCTTCGTCAGGTACTTGAAAACGTGGCGTCATTCCTGGGCCGCGGGCAGTTTGGCTACACACTACAGCATATCGGCGTCGATGATCCCAACGACATTGCCGACATCGTCAACACGCTCTCGCACAAAAAAGTGTACTACTACGAGATGGACCGGCTTGTGCCGGATCGGCAGAAGATCCTCATTGACGTTCTGGACAAGCTCATGGATACATTCAGCTTCAAACTGCATCTGGACTAATAAGCCATGACCGAGAACAATCAGAAGCAGCTTGGCAAGATCCTCTGGGCGATCGCCGACCAGCTCCGCGGCGCGATGAACGCCGACGACTTCCGCGACTACATGCTCGCGTTCCTCTTCCTCCGCTACCTTTCGGACAACTACGAACAGGCCGCGAAGAAGGAACTGGGTCGCGACTACCCCGACCCGGACGCGGTCGGAAATGGCGGTCGGTCATCGCTCTTGGTGTGGTACGAGGAGAACCCGGATGACAGAGCCGCCTTCGAGAAGCAGATGCGGCTCAAGGCCCACTACGTCATCCGCCCGGAGCATCTCTGGACCAGCATCGCCTATATGGCCCGCACGCAGGATGGCGAACTGCTCAACACGCTTCAGGCCGGCTTCAAATACATCGAGAATGACTCGTTCCAAAGTACGTTCTCCGGTCTGTTCTCGGAGATCAACCTCGGGTCGGACAAGCTCGGGAAGAAGTACGAGGATCGCAATGCCAAGCTGTGCACGATCATCACCAAAATCGCCGATGGTCTCGCCGAGTTCTCGACCGACAGCGACACGCTCGGCGACGCCTACGAGTACCTGATCGGTCAGTTCGCCGCCGGCTCGGGCAAGAAGGCCGGCGAGTTCTACACGCCGCAGCGGATCTCGGACATCCTCTCGGAGATCGTGACGCTCGACAGCCAGGAGCCGAAGACCGGCAAGCGGCAGCACCTCGCGAGTGTCATGGACTTCGCCTGCGGCTCGGGCTCCCTGCTGCTAAACGTCCGCAAGCGGATGGGGTCGCACGGCATCGGCAAGATCTACGGGCAAGAGAAGAACATCACGACCTACAACCTCGCGCGGATGAACATGCTGCTGCACGGGGTGAAGGACTCGGAGTTCGAGATCTACCACGGCGACACGCTGACCAACGACTGGGACATGCTCCGCGAGACAAACCCGTCGAAGAAGCCCAAGTTCGACGCGGTCGTCGCCAACCCGCCCTTCAGCTACCGCTGGGACCCGACCGAGGCGCTTGGGGAGGATGTCCGCTTCAAGAACCACGGGCTCGCCCCCAAGTCAGCGGCGGACTTCGCGTTCTTGCTCCACGGCTTCCACTACCTCAAGGATGAGGGGGTGATGGCGATCATCCTGCCGCACGGCGTCCTGTTCCGCGGCGGGGCGGAGGCGAAGATCCGCAAGAAGCTGCTCGACGCCGGGCACATTGATACGGTCATCGGGCTGCCGGCGAACCTGTTCTACTCGACGGGCATCCCGGTCTGTATCCTCGTCCTGAAGAAGTGCAAGAAGCCGGACGACGTGCTGTTCATCAACGCGTCGGAGCATTTCGAGAAGGGCAAGCGGCAGAACTACCTGTCGGACGACCACATCGAGAAGATCATTGAGACCTACCGGGAGCGGCCGGCGAAGATCGAGCGGTACGCCCGACGCGTCGAGATGGACGAGATCGAGGCGAACGAGTTCAACCTGAATATCTCGCGCTACGTTAGCACGGCGAAGCCCGAGGAAGAGATTGTGTTGAAGGACGTACACGGGGAACTCGTGAGCATCGAGAAGAACATCCGGGAGGCGAAGGCAAAGCACAACGGGTTTCTGGAGGAGTTGGGGCTAAAGCCGTTGCCGTAGCAGGAAGATCGAGTGCAACACCTCCGTTCCGGACCGTGCGCGGTCATTTAAGCTCTTCCCAGCATCCGGCCATTTCCCCATGCTGCAACCCATCGATCACATAATCGCCACCGTACCGGATAGCGCGGCCCGTGGCGACAGATCCAAATCCGAATTGCGGGTTGATCTCCACCCCTAGTGACTCTGCTTCGCGCGCTATGAACCGCCGACCAGTGGAATCGCGCTTGGCGCATGCAAAACGCCCGATTTGCATCGGGCGTTTCGTCGGACAGATGCCGATTAAATAGCGGGGGTAGGATTTGAACCTACGACCTTCGGGTTATGAGCCCGACGAGCTACCAGGCTGCTCCACCCCGCAATCAGTGAGCGGGAGTCTATGCCGCTCCAACCCCCACGGCAACGCCCGCGTGCCGGCATGATCGA
>BQJS01000391.1 GCA_021604825.1 Phycisphaerae bacterium
CGAAAAGACGCCATGGTTGCGGTCTGTACCCTGATGCCGGAACGCGGCAGGGTAAACGTCTGTGCGCGGGCACTCCCTCCCCCACTCGGTTCGCCCATTAGGGTTACGTTGCGCCATCCCTTCAATGCGCCCAGAAAGATGTCCGTCGCGCTGAAGCTGCCGGCGTCCATGAGTACAACGACGGGACAGCCTACGTACGGGGCGACGACGCCGTTCGGGCGGTCAAGAACCATGAAGTGCCATACACTGAATTCTTCCTCAGGCGGCGACCATTCGGGTCGAAAGGTTTCCATGAAGTCGTCGATGACGGCGCGCTGCGCATCCGACCAGCCGTTCCACGATTTCCGGTACAGGTGCCGAACGGCGAGATGGTCCGCGTCGAATGCACGTCCCATCCGATATTTTGCCGCGTTGGCGACATGGGGCGTGTCGTCGCCGCGCATGAGGTAGGGAAACAACGTGAGGAGCGGCCCTCGCGATCCGCCCGTGTTTCCGCGTACATCGATGACCACGCCGCGACGTTCCCGAAACTGCGGCATCCATTCCCGTATCGCGGCTTCGGCGGTGTCGTCCATATTTGCCAAACGCAGGTAACCGATGTCTTCGCTCAGCATCCGTCCGCTGGATTCGGTTTTCGGCCAAGTGCCGTAGCGTGGTTTCTCCCCCGCTATGCGAATGGTGATCGACTTGTGTTTGGCGCCATCCGCGGAAACGAGTCCGATGAGCACGTGTTGTTGGATGGGAAGCCCCATGATCGTGCGATAGTGCTGAATGGAACGCAGTTCGCGGGCGCCGTTGCGGCGCAAGAATTGAGGCGACGCCTGCGGCAGAACGAATCGCGTTGCACCCATCCAAGATTCAATCGAGATTTCCTCAATTGAACCGATGTAAGGAAATTGCTCGTCGAGAAACCCGGAACGGTCGGGCTTGACCGCCAGGAAACGATCGCCAATGGGTTCCAGTAGAAACGGCAAGTAGCCTTCGGGTAGGTCGCGATTGGATACGGCTGAGTGGCCGTCGATGAACAAGGCCATAACGCGGGTGAGCTCGCGTGCCAACTGGCTTCTGGGCGTTTCGTCTTCGAAGGTGCTGCGAATCTTCGCGATGGCCGACAGGTAATCCACGTCGTTGGCGCGCAGGTACGCAAATTGATTTTCGAGTTGCGCTTGGAACACGTCGATGTCAGCGAATACTTGTCTACGCGTTAATACAGCTTGTGGTTCGACAGCCGTCGTCTCAGTACCGGCCTTCACAATCGAGTCGCGGAAACTGCGCAACATTTCAACGTTTTCGAACCGGTATTGTTTGCCGTTTTTTCGGAGAACAAGATCCGTGAACCGATTGATTTCCCCACCCATTTGGCGAATGACGACGACGAGATCTTCAGCGAAGCGCTTTTGGGCTTGCTGTTTGTAGTGTTCCTGGCAATAGGCGAGGATTTCGTCGACCGCGATGCCGTGAATGGATTCGGGAATGTACCATTCATCTTGATAAATTACGTGGGGCGTGTTTTCCTCCCAGATGACGGTGGAGAATGGGGACCAATCCGGATACTCCGGACGTGAGGAATCAAATGGAGAATCCGCGTCGGGACCGGGGGCGGCGATTGCGATCGCGGAACTCGAAAGGAGTACGAGACCGAAGACAGCCGGTACTGCGCGCGTGCGAAGGTAGCGTCCCACCGTGATGTGCATCATAGCTGGACGACTCCTCTCGGAATTTGCCCGGATCGCCGCGGGTATCGGGATTACACGTCCTCTGCTCTGTGTTGCTCGTATTCCGCAATGACTTGTTTGGCGACATGCTCCGGTACTTCATCGTAGCTGCTGAATTTCAGGGTGTAGCTACCGCGTCCGCCGGTCATGCTTCGTAGGTCCGTGGAATAGCGGAGTATTTCCGCTTCTGGGACCGTCGCTTTAATGCATTGACGCCCCACGCCGACGGGTTCCATGCCAATAATCCGTCCGCGGCGACTGTTGAGATCGCCGTTCACATCGCCCATGTACTCTTCGGGAATGGTGATTTCGATTTCCATAATGGGTTCCAAGAGGCACGGTTTGGCCTTCTTGACGCCCTTGCGAATCGCAAGCGCCGCAGCCGTCTTGAACGCCATTTCCGACGAATCAACATCGTGGTACGAACCAAAGTGCAAGTCGACAACGATGTCCACGACGGGATAGCCCGCAATGACGCCTCGTTCGAGCGCGTCCTGACATCCTTTGTCGACATGCGGTATGTATTGTTTTGGCACGACGCCGCCGACGATGCTGTCGACAAATTCGTAGCCCGCGCCACGCTGATTCGGCGACAGACGCAAATGCACATCGCCGTATTGGCCGTGGCCACCGCTTTGCTTCTTGTGTTTACCTTGGATGTCCGCTTTACCTTTGATGGTTTCTTTGAACGCAACTTTGGGCACATGGGTTTCAGCTTCGACGTGATACTTGCGCTTCATCCGTTCCAAGAGGATTTCAAGCTGTAGGTCGCCCATGCCTTTCACCACGTGTTCGTTGGTGGAGGGATCGCGGTAGTGCGAAAAGGTCGGATCCTCTTCCGCAATACGGTTCAGCGCTTCGCCGATTTTGTCCTCATCGGCACGGGATTTCGGCGTGATTGCGAGTTTCACCATGGAATCCGGCAGCTCAATCTTGGGAAACTCCACGGTCGTCCCCATTTCGGCGATCGTATCTCCGAAATGGGTGTGCTTGAGCTTGGTCATCGCACCGAGATCGCCGGGGCCGACAAAATCGACGACGCTGTGTTCTTTGCCATTTAAGAGATGGATTTTACCCGTGCGTTCTTTACTCTGCGTGGTGACGTTGTAAAATTCGGAATCGGAGCGCAACGTACCACTGACCACGCGAAACAGCGTGAGGTGGCCGACAAACGGGTCGACGACGGACCGGAACACCTGCCCGATAAACGGCCCGTCCGGGGAGATTTCGATCGGTTTTGCCGCCTCACCGTTTTGCGCCGAAAACGTGC
>BQJS01000392.1 GCA_021604825.1 Phycisphaerae bacterium
ATTCGTTTCGTTGTTTGAGCAGGAGGCGATATTCCTGCAACGCGCGGAGGTACTGTGGGTAGAGTTGCGAGAGTTCCATGTCGAGAAACCGGCGCCGGGCCGCGGCAGCACCCCGCACGAGTGCGGTGTCCTCCGGGGCGAAGAACACGATGTTGACGTGGCCGAGCAAATCACTCATGCGCGTCTGCGCGACGCCGTTCACTTTGAACCGCTTTTGCCCTTTCCACCAATTGGTTTCGAGGGTCACTTCCCGGTCGCTCCGTTGGATGCGGCCTGTAATTCGAAAACTTTCCTCGCCGTGTTGGACGAGTTCCGACTCGGTGTTTGTACGGTGGCTCTTGGATGTGGCGAGGTAGAGGATGCTCTCAAGGAGCGACGTTTTGCCTTGAGCATTACGCCCTTGGATGACGTTCATGCCGCGGGCCGGTTCAAATTCGACCGGGGCGAGGCCTCGAAATCGTTCGCAAGTAAGATGAGTGAGGTGCATGAGGAAGTCGTTTCACCAACCGTGCGCCGCCAACGTTAGCGGGGCCAACGATTGTTCATGGACATTGCGTTGCTGCCGGGATGATCGCGCTGGGACGTTCGTGCGACGCGAATCGAACCGCAGTCTCGGATTGTAGCACCTCCGGACAACTGCGTTTAGGCAGCGAGTGCAACCAATTCTTCGGCAGTGCCTATGGAGTCGAAGAACGGTGCGAGAATTGTGGGCACGTCCTGGCTGGTGATACCCGCTTGGGTCCACATCGCCGGGGAAGTGTCCGTAACGATTTTGGGCGATGGCTCGAATCCGGATTTGGCGCTGATGTATTCGGCGACATGGAGCATCGCAGCGAGAGGGCGGTATTCGGCCTGGGCACACTTGTCTAGGTTGTGGTGTCCGGCAATCGCATTTACGAGGCGATCCGACAATTTCCAGGTTGATGCAAGGCGCGCGCCGGCGTCGGCATGGCTTACGCCAATGATTTCGATTTCCGCGAGGTGGAGTGGTTTTTCGCCCGCTCGCGCCATTTGGACGGTGCGTTCATGTTCCTTGGGAAGGAATTCGTGGAAGATGATGATGCCCACGTCGTGCAATAGCCCATAGATAAACCCCTCGTCCGCATCAATGCCGGCGGCGGCTCCACGGTGGTCGATGATTGCACGCATCGCAAGACCCGTGGTGACGCTGTGGCGAAGGAGATCCTCGGCCGCGCGGCCAAGCGACTCGAATACACTCGCAGTGAGGACGAGGTTTTTGATGACTTTGGGGCCGAGCAGGTTCACGGCCTGTTCGACGGACCCGACTTCGTTCCCGAGGCCGTAGTACGCCGAGTTTACGAGGCGAAGTGCTTTCATGGCGATGGCGGGGTCGTTCGAGACGACTTCGCCGATATCGCTCAACGAACAGTCCGGTTCGTCCAGCTTGCGATTCAGTTCAGCAACGGCGAGTGGCAAGCTGGGCAACGTCACAATGTCTTCGATGAGCTGATCGATCGATTGGTAGAGCGCGCTCATGAGATTTCCGGCATGGTGAGCGCGGCAGTTCCGAAGATGCGTTCTTGCATACAGAGAATGTCTGCTGCGTCATTCGGATGGATGACATCCAACATCTTCGAGAGCGGAAAGGCGTTTTGAGCGCTGGATGTGTCCGCCAGAATCAACATGGCGCCTTTGGGATTTGTGCGGTCTGCCACGAGCACAACCCGGACGGCCCGACCGTCCGCAAGACGTGCGGGACTTATTACGGCTCCCCCTTGCCGCGACCAGTCCATGTAGATCCCCGAGCGACGTGAAACTAGAAAAGGTATTCGGGTTCGAGCAGCGGCTCGAAATTCACTTCTTTGTCGGAATACGGAAAGGTTACCATTTCGAACACGCCGGTGGCGGTACGCATGACGGCGCGTGTCGTGCCAAGGACCGGTACGACGCCCAACAAATATTGAAGAGGTTTGCCCTCTTTCAATTTGCGGTCGAACGTAACGGGAATCTCAGCCCAACCGAACAAGACGTTCGAGAGGCCACGCCCCAGCTTGGTCAGCCGTTTTTCGAATCCGGTGGGTGGGATGATCATTTCATCCGGATCGTAGGATTGGGCTACTGCAACCAGGGATGGCCCGGCAAAAACCGTGAGCAGTAGTGCGGCAATAGTGAAAGACAGTGATTTCGATCGCATGAGCAACGGACGCCCCTCCGTGTGTAAATGCCGCTCTGGCGCGGCTTTCGGCATCAAAGGAAGTCTAGCACGGGGCCAGAACGTTGTCAATTGTTGACTTCACGCGCGATTGGACTGCCGGCAGACAAACGGGCAGCGTTCAACAGATCCGAAATCCGGTCGACGAGCTCTTCGGCCAGGCGATCTTTCGGGAGGAGGCGGAGCTCCGGGGCCGCGCCTTGGCCATCCAAAATCGCCGCCCGGAGCGAATCCGACCCAAAACCGCTGTCGGCGACGCCCACTTCGTTGGCCACAATTAGGTCTAGGTGCTTTTTCGCGAGCTTTTTGCGTGCGTTTGCCATGAGCTGGTCCGTTTCCGCGGCGAATCCAACAACGACCTGCCCTTCGCGCTTGACCGCGCCGACGAGACCAATGACGTCAGGGTTTTCGACCAATTTGAGCAGAAGTCCCTTGCCGTCGCGTTTACGCTTGGTGGGATTGGCGCTTTCCGCGCGGTAGTCCGCGACGGCCGCGCAGCCGATAAAGACATCGGCTTCTTGCGCCAGATTTACCGCGGCTTCCGCCATCTCCTGGGCGGTTTCGACGGATACAACACGAACGCCGCTGGGCATCGGTTCGCAATTGGGGCCGACGACTGCCGAAACGTTTGCCCCTCGTGCCAGGAGTTCGATGGCGATGGCACGGCCCATTTTTCCCGATGACCGGTTGCCAATGTAGCGGACCGGGTCGATGGGTTCGTGCGTCGGGCCACTGGTCAACACAATTTGACGGCCGGCGAGGTCATGTCGGTCGCTCGCTAGCGGAATCACGGCTTCCAAAATCGATTGC
>BQJS01000393.1 GCA_021604825.1 Phycisphaerae bacterium
CCGCCATTTCGTTCGACAACGGCGGGAGCGGATTGGGGTTTGACGATACGACCGCGACCGGCTCATCCAGGAGAATGGATGGTTTAGCGGTGTCGTGCTTGCACGCACTCAGCGATGTGCACGCCAAGGCGAGAATTGTGAGTGACAAGGGTGTCCGCAACCCGATTCCTCCCGATAAACCCTGCCCCAGCTTGGCCAAAGGGGATACCGTAAATCAAGCCGTGATTTATGCTTAGCAGCTAGGTGGGTTGCAAGAAAGGCCCAAATCTAGGGTATACTCATGAAAGCGAATAAAATGGGGGAGGCGGTCGTCTAGTAATTAGTACCGCTCAACAGATGAGAACCGCACGCGATGAGACGACGTAGACATATGGCCCGAACGATGACCGCGGCAGCGGCGGTGTTTGCCACCGCATTTGTCGGGGGTACATTGCAGGCTGCATTGTCGTCGGATCCCGTGATTAGTGTGGCTGCCGATGATCCGCTGATGATTTACGAAGCGGGCGTCGCGCGATTTGTCACCACGGACACGGGGATGGGGCGATTCATCACCACGGACACCCCACGATCACCGTTGATCCGCGGGCTGCAAAAACTGGGGTTCCCGGTCGGCGGCGAACAGCAGATCGTCATCACCAACGAAACGGTCCAGAAAGCCCATGAGTTGGGAATCGCGACTGTAACGTCCAATGGTGACGGAGGCCGTACGCTCACGGTGCAAACCCCGTCTGAGTGGGTTTTCGATCTGAAAAACGAGTAATCGATTCCGCCGTTCCACCCACAAAGTGCTACTCCTCTCGTAAAACCCCAATTCCTGCCAGGCTTTCGTTTCGTTTCATATTCCGCTAGTCTTCTCAATCTTGCTGCGGATGTCGAAAAAGGCCAATCATTATGAAACGCGCCGGGACGCCCGGGTTTACCCTCATTGAACTGTTGGTTGTCATCGCCATTATTGGCATACTGGCGGCCGTTTTACTCCCCGCACTCGCCCGCGCACGTGAAGCGGCGCGCCGCGCATCATGTCAGAACAACCTCAAACAACTCGGTCTTTCGCTAATCATGTACAGCAATGAAGCCAACGCCGAACGCTTGCCCCATCGTCAACTGTTCCGTGTGGACGGATCGCTGGGGCCGGAGATGATGTTTCACGGCCCCGCGATGATCCCCGAGTACATCGTCGACTACAACGTAATCTGGTGTCCTTCATGGGGGGCAAATCCCGATCCCGTTTCGCGGTACGACGGCGGCAAAGGCAACGGCGACAGTGTGATCGAGCCCACCGAAATTGGCCAGGAGCCGTATCACTACACCGGCTGGTTGTTGCTGGATGATGTCAATATCCTTGGGCCATTGGTTGGAACCGCGGGCACGGGCATCAACGGCCGCCACGAGGAACCGGAGTTCATGAACACGCCCTGGGGTGAACTCGCGCTCGCCAACATCGCAACGAATGGCGTGGCCAGTGATTCGGATTTCACGGTTTCGTCCATGTATGCCGGTACCCAAGTCGCAGGCGGTGATACGATCTTTCGGTTACGGCAAGGCATTGAGCGATTTCTCATTACTGACATCAACAATCCAGCCGCAACGAACCAAGCGTCCAGCGATGTGCCGATCATGTGGGACCACGCATCCACAAAAGTGATCGATTTCTCCCATGTGCCCGGAGGGGGCAATGTTCTCTACCTCGACGGCCATGTCGATTTTCTTCGGTATCCCGCCGACACCTTTCCGTTTACAATTGATAGCGCGCGGACCCTCGGGCGGTATGGCAAGCCGTTTGACGGTTTCTAGCCCCGGCTCGGTTCAGGACCCACCGCGAGAAACGACTCCATGGATGCCGTAGTTAAGAAAAGCCCGAGCGCGGTTACCCTGTGGATGATTGTGGTGTTCGGCTTACCGATACTTGTCTTTGGGCAGGTATTCGCGTTCGATTTCATCAATCACGGCGACGATGTCACTGTATACAAGAATCCAATGGTGGCGAGTGGCGTGTCGTTGGGGACGATTTGGTCGGCATTGACCACTGTGGACGCCGGTGCCTATCGCCCCCTTTCGTCGATTTCTCACATGCTGGACGTGTACGCGTTTGGACTTGTTCCAGGCAGCCATCATGCGGTCAATATTTTCCTTCACGCGTTGAACGGTGTCCTGCTCTTTCTGTTGTTGCGCGGCTGGACCGGTGCCATGGGCAAGAGTGCCGCTGTCGCACTGCTCTTCGCCGTGCATCCACTCTGTGTCGAATCCGTTGCTTGGATTGCGCAACGCAACCAGCTATTGGGTGGGTTCTTGATGTTCCTGACCCTCGGCGCCTACACCCAGTATGTGCGGGCCCCATCCCGTACCGGCTACTGCGGCATTCTTTTTCTCTACACGCTGATGCTGTTCGCCGAGCCCACGCTGTTTGTATTGCCCGCACTGTTCGTTTTGATCGATTACTGGCCGATTGGCCGAGCCAATGACAATCCCAGTGTCTCGAAGCGTGCGCGCGTGTTGGAGAAACTGCCGTTCGCCATCGTGGCACTAATGTTTGGGACCGTTTTGTATTTTGTGTGGAAACAAGCGGGCCCAACGATTCTCCAGCCAAGTTTTCCCGTGGGTGTACGCATCTCCAGTGCGATCGTGGCATGCGCCATCTATGTCGGCCAGGCCGTTTGGCCGGCGAATCTTGTGCCCAGCTATCCCCACCCCGGAATGATGCCCCCGTGGCCGGCGATTGCTGCTGCGATAGGCGTGCTCGGCGCGATGACCGGCGTGGCGGTGCGCTATCGCGTTGTGCATCCGTTCATCATCGTCGGCTGGTGTTGGTATCTTTTCAATGTCGCTCCTACGTTGCGTACGGTGTACATCGGACTGAACCGTCACGCGGATCACAATACCTACATACCCTTGGTCGGCCTGTTTGTCATCGCCGTGTGGGGCGTGCCCGTCATAGCCGCGCGATGGGCCGTTCGCCCGCGTACGCTACAAGGCATCGC
>BQJS01000394.1 GCA_021604825.1 Phycisphaerae bacterium
CGGGTGTGGTACAACGAGCAGCGTCCGCACGCGGCGCACCGGTGCGAGACGCCAGCGGAGCGGGCGAAGGGAAGGAAGCGGACCGGTGCGGTTCGCTACACACAGAGAGGAGGTCGCGCACCGAGGATCGAAGTGTCACGCGCGACAACACGAGGTGATCCGGGGCTCGCCTATCCCGCGATCAGGGTGCTTGGCCGTCGTGAAGCGGCATGAGTTTGCGTGCCGTTGGGGTGTGACAAAGTCCTGGCCCGCTACTGGTGTGGTACAACGAGCATCGCCCGCACGCGGCGCACCGGTGCGAGACGCCGTCGGAGCGGGCGAGGGGAAGGAAGCAGGCCGTGGCGGTCCGCTACACGCAGAGAGGAGGTGCGGGGCCGACGATCGAAGTCTCACGAGCGACAACCCAGGGTGATCCGGGGCTGGCGTTCCCCGTGATCAGAGTGTTCGGTGATCGCGAAGCCGCATGAGTTCGCGTGCTGTGTGGGTGCAACAAAGTGCTGGCCCGCTACCGTGCAACAAAGTGCGTAGCCCGCTAATCAAGCAGATCGCTCCCAATATCTCCGCGGAACATCTCACGCCATTGCTCCATCATGAAACTGGGGATCATGAATGCGGGATGTTCTTTCAAAAAATTCCAGCTGCTTTTTTGCCATTCACTAAAACTCTGCTTGGCGTCGGAACGAGTGCGGGTCTCGGAATACTGGACGAGGTACTCTCGCCACACAATCGCGGCGGCAAGTGCTAATCCCTGATTGACATTCAACAAATCGTCGTATTGATAATCTTCGCCGATGGTCTCGGTCGTATTCATCAAAATCGCATCGTCACAGCTTAAGAATAGATCGATTGCCGCATGGTCCATGAGAATTTCGGAGTAGGCATCAAAATACTGTCCGGAGGCGGAGACGTATTCGCAGCCAAATTTATTGATGCGTTTGGCGAGTTCATGTGCGTCCTTTGCTTTTTGTAATGCCCTGCTGGCATAGAAGCAACCCCAAGATGCCAGATGACGGAGTGCGGCACAGTCCTTGGCCGCGAGGTGCCTTTGCGACTCTTGGTCAATTAGATCCAGCGAGCGTATTATGTAATCAAAGAACTCGTGAGCTCCCCGATAGCCAGTGCGGTTGGAGAATGTACTCTCCGCGTGCTGTATTTGAAGCACGAGTGAGAGCAAACGGACAGTGAGAATGTGTGCAGGTATCGTGGATTTGCCCAATTCAAACTCTACAAGGTTTGTAAGTATTTCGGCTTGGGTCCCTATCTCCAATGCAACAGCAGCTCCGCACGCCGCTAGGCCCATGTCGCTGACTTCGCCCCTGGCAAGATTGACCAAAGCTCTCGCGAGCTTTGCGCTCCCTCCGAGAAAGTCATCGTCCTGATCCGCGATTGACATTGTAAGAAACTCTTTGCAACAATCGGTGATGACAGGGTCTACAGCTCCCAACCAGCGTACCAGCGGTAGCAGCGAAGGTTCGAAATGTAAGGAAAGTCTATTTCGCTGTGCCTGTATTATTTCCGCACGATTCACGATTGCCGCGAGAAGAGACGATGATTCCGCAATGGCGTCGATATCAAGAATAGTCTTGTTTTGAATAGACTCGGCATCTTTAGCATACTGTGCCGAAAGATTTCGAAGGCCGGCGTTCTCCGGTGGTGGCATGTTAGTTGTCCGGGCGAGATTCTCGAGGAGTTTTTCTCCTCGTCTGAGCCAGACGTTGTCTGTGAAAGAAATCTGCGCCGGGAGGTTAATAAGGTCAGACGCCGTGCCCGGGATCTCCATCTTTACGGACGTTGCCATGTATTCGCTCAGGAGTGTTTCGTCAGGACAGTTTTGAGCGAGAAGAAGTACCGCATCGGCAAAGTGTTCGAGATCATTAATTGACAGCGATGCCTGACTTTGTAGTTCCGACGACATTGCCGGGAACATAAGCGACCCGAACGATGATCGAAGGTAGATGTACCGAGAACTTCTAAGTATCGAATCGGGATCGTCTATCCCAGGCAGGAATTGGTGTGTCTTACCACTCTCGCTCCTGTAAAGCAAAGAGATAGCGAGGTCGTCTGAGCTGCAGAGCCGCCTGACGATATCGGTCTGCGTGTATAGGCGAACGTGATGAGTACGTGAATACGCCTGTCGTACCTGGGCGATGTTCAGAATGGCCGCGGCGTCCGCGACGTGATTCTTGCGGACTTCCGCCCTCTGTGACTCGGGTGCCGTTACGCGGTTGGGCATGCTGATGTGCAGTTCCGCCAACGATTTCGCCAACGGCCACAAATGTTTTGAGGCTTGCAGCCGATTTGCAAAATCTGCCTGGTCTCCGATCGTGAGCATGAGGTCGCGAATCGACTCGTTGCGAGCAATTATGGACCTCCACGCCATGGCTTCAAGTAGTGCGAATTCATTGCTATTGACTAATTGTGCCAGTTCGGTGACTTCCTTAGAACTTAATCTACCATTCGCAGAGAAACCGGAAACCAAGCCGGTAAGCGTGTCGATGAGATACGGACCACGTCGCCTTGCGTATTCTTTGAAACCGGCGTCAAGTTGCCAGTGCCCGCGGTACTCCTTGGCGGTAGCAGTCACTTTTCGCTCGATCTCGGACAAATGGGCCCAAGATACGTAGGTCGGACGTATCGCTCCGGATGCCCACAGCGTCTGGGCCATCAGTCGCAGGGATCGGGACTCGACGCGTTTGGACGTCTCTTCGTAGTCTAGTGGAGCGATGAGCGCACCGACGACGACGTCGGCATCGACAAACAGGATCGGCTCAACGCCATCGTCTTCGAGCAGCCGGTCGTGAATGGCGGCGCGAACAGCCTTTGCTAGAGTTGACAGTCCTCGCCTCGTTGTCGTCGGATCAAACAGCATTAGCCGACGATTCCAAGTGCGGGTTCAAGCTGGTGAACGGACTGGCACGCGAACATCTCTTGGAGCAGCTGCGGTCGCTCGTCGGGTG
>BQJS01000395.1 GCA_021604825.1 Phycisphaerae bacterium
TCTTCAACGGCGCGCTCGCGTTACTCGCACCAGGACAAATGGCGGGCATCGCGTGGTGGGCGCACATCGGCGGATTCGCCACAGGCATCGTCATACTCAGCGCATTCGTAAAATATTCACCGCCACCCGTCCGCTATCGCAATGCCGAACACCGTCCGCCAGGGTGGCGTCAATGACGGTTATCCGAATCGCCACAGGCATTGCCCTCTGCCATGCGATCGCATTCGCACAGACAGACGACGACATTCGCGCAAAAATCGAACAGGTGGCCAAACTCGCGAATGCGGTTGTCATCGACGGTCAGGCGCAGGATTGGGCCGGCATCCCGAAATTGACCGACTCGCCCGTGGACGGAAGCAGCGGCGCACGCCGGGACATCGTGGCCGTATCCATCGCGCCACGGGCTGACGATCTCCTCATCCTCATCGAAACGGAAGAGCCGCCCCCGCCCACGCCGCACGAATTCCTCGTGAACATCGATCTTCTCGGCGATCCCGCCTACGATTTTCTGCTGGCCATCGGCGAAAACGGCACGTCCACCATCGCCATTTACGACGGCAACGATCCCAACGAGTACCAAGACGCACCCAAAGTGGAGGCTGTATTCGGCGATGCTGTCGAAGCGCGTTTACCGTACACGTCGCTACGCGCGCTATTGCCACTGGACATGCGGCGGCAATTCGCAGGCGCAAACGCACGCACCTGGATGCGCGCGATACCCCTGGCCTGGGATTCCGCGCAAAAGCGGTACGCCGACTCCGGACCCGCCATCGCCTCGTTCACACTCGCTCCAATGCCGCATCTGGATGCCCCGTTGCCGCGTGACGTGAAGTCGCCCGCGGTGATCCCGCCCCCATTTCGCGGACGTTGGTTTATTACCCAAGGCGCATTCGGCAATTTCACACACGAGAATGAGTGGTCATACGATTTCGAAATGCTAGACGAACAGCTCGACGCCGCGCCCGGCGGAGCGAGTCCCAACAACGAAGACTACCACGCGTGGGACCAACCCATTATCGCCCCCGTGACCGCCGGCGTGATTCGCATAAAGGATGGCGCGGAAGATGGCGCACCCCATCAAGATCCGGACCCGAGTACACCCGTGAACGGCACCTATCTTAAATTGAATGACGAATCGACCCTATGGTTGGGCCACATGCGCGAGGGTAGCGTAAGAGTACGTTCCGGAGAGGTCGTAGCACGCGGCGCGGAACTGGGCCGGGTCGGAAACTCCGGGTACTCCAACGAGCCGCACCTGCACATCACCGCCTACCAACTCCCCGCGGGTACGCATTCGAAACCCATTGCACTCGCAAACGTCACTGTCAGCCTCAACCCAATCCCCGACGATCCATGGGCTCGCCGCCTCGTCCAATGGCATCCACGAGAAGGATATTTTGTCGAGGGGAGGTAGCCTATCAATCGAAAATTGACGCCAAAGAACCCAATCGATATACTTAACGTATAACGAAACGTGCATCGATAGGAAAATTGTATGTCAATCGTCACGATTTCACCAAAATTTCAAGTCGTAATTCCAAAAGCTATCCGAGAACGACTCGGATTGCGGCCGGGACAACAAGTAGAAGCAATTTCGTTAGGGGACCGCATCGAGCTAATCCCAGTCCGACCAATATCAGAATTGAAAGGCTCGCTCCCCGGTCTTGATACGAACGTGGTGCGTGAAGGTGACCGCGTTTGAACGTTGTCGACTCGTCGGGCTGGTTGGAATACTTCGCCGGGGGCCAAAATGCGGAGTTTTTCGCGCCCGCAATCGAAGACTTCGAACAATTGTTGGTGCCGACCATATGTTTATTCGAAGTATTCAAGCAGGTGGTACTTCAATTCGACGAAAATAAAGGGTTAAGGGTAGTTGTTGCGATGCAACGAGGGTGCGTGGTGGATCTAGATGCAAACATCGCGTTGAATGCAGCGCAACTAAGCATCGCGCACAAACTACCGATGGCCGACAGCGTAATCCTAGCGACGTCGCGGGCTCATGATGCCACCCTCTGGACGCAAGACTCGGATTTCAAAGGACTAGAACGCGTGGAATACGTAGAAAAGTGATCTAAACGACGCCGGATGCGCCGCGGCCGTTACAACGACGTAGCGTTGAACGTGTCCCCCTGGCTCATATCGCCCGTGGCAAACCCTTTGCGGAACCAACGAACGCGTTGTTCCGACGTCCCGTGCGTGAACGACTCCGGCACAACATAGCCCTGGGCCTGTTTCTGCAAGCGGTCATCGCCAATCGCACTGGCCGCGTTTAGGGCCTCTTCGACATCCCCCGATTCCAGAATATTCTTCATCCGTTGCGCGTGATGCGCCCAGACGCCCGCATAGAAATCAGCCTGCAGTTCGAGCCGCACCGAAAGCTGATTGGATTCCGCTTCGCTCAACCGTGCGCGCGCTTGATGAACCTTGCCCGACGTACCCATCAAATTTTGAATGTGATGGCCGACCTCGTGCGCAATAACGTACGCCTGTGCAAAATCGCCCGGGGCGCCGTGCCGGTTCTCAAGGTCTTCGTAAAAACTGAGATCGATGTAAATCTGCCGGTCCGCCGGACAATAAAACGGTCCGACTGACGCGCCCGCGCGACCACACGCCGATTGCACCTGACCGGAAAACAGCACCAACGCGGGCTCCTGGTAGCGCGCGCCGTTTTCTTGAAACAGCCGGTTCCAAACGTCTTCCGTGTCCGCCAACACCACCGCGACCATTTCCGCGCGCTCATCGTCCTCAGGCGATACCGCCGAGCCGCCCGGTCCTTGCAAGGACATCTGTCCACTCTGATCGAGCAGTGACAGTACCGTACCGGGATCGGCGCCCAGGAATATCGCGACCACAGCGAAGATCAGAATCCCAATACCGCCGACTGCCTTGCCGCCGGCCGATGCCCCCCGCCGGTCCTGCACGTTGGCGCTTTGCCGTCTACCTTTCCAACGC
>BQJS01000396.1 GCA_021604825.1 Phycisphaerae bacterium
GTCACCATCGGCGATCTCATCGAAGTCGAGGGCAAAGTCGGGCACGTGCTTTCCATCGGAGCCCGTTCGACGCATGTCCGCCGGCCCGACGGCATCGAAATGCTCATCCCCAACAGCCTCATGCTCGAACGCACCGTCATCAACTGGACGCTCACCGATACCGACATTCGCACGACGGTGCGGATCGGCGTGCAATATGGTTCACCGGTAGACACGGTCATCGAATTGATGAAGACCACCGTCGTCGAGCACGACAAGGTGCTATCCAAACCTGAACCCATCATTGTGTTCGAGGAATTCGGCGACAACGCATTGATCTTCGACGTCTACTTCTGGGTTCGTACCAACCAGGAGATGACCTTGCGTCTGGTGCGATCCGACGTTCGCCAAATGCTCGACCACCTGTTTCGCTCGGCCGGCATCGTCATTGCATACCCGCAGCGCGATTTGCATTGGCACGCCCAAGATCCAATCGAGGTCAGGATGCTCCCGTCCGAGTCGATCACGCACGATGCGCAGGCGACCCCATCGTCAAGCGACGTGAGCAGCCTCCTTCAAGACGTGGACCTGTTCCGCTCGCTGAACCGCGAGGAACTGAAGGAAATCGCCCCGCATGCCACGCGACGGACGTTCTCACCGGGAGAATCGATCGTCCGCCAAGGTGATGAGGGCTCGTCGCTATTCGTAATCGATCAGGGACTCTTGCGCGTATCGGTCGAAGACAACGGGCGGTCGAAGAAAGTCGCCCAGTTGCTGCCGCGACAATTCTTCGGCGAAATGTCGCTGCTCACCGGTGAGGCACGCTCCGCAACAGTGTCAGCCGTCACCAAGACCGTCGTCCACGAAATCAGCAGCGAAATGCTCGCCCCGATCCTCACATCACGACCGGAAATCGCCAAGCAACTCAGCGTCGCCCTCGCCCGCCGCAAAGCCGAAATCGAAAGCCAAACAGCCACGCTCAAGGATGCCAACGCCCGACAGCGCAACCTGGCGGCTGACATCCGGTCGCGCATCAGCACGTTCTTTAGGCTCAACGAGCAAGGCTAGCTGAAAAATCGACTTAGTAACACGAATTCGATCGGGTGAATGTTGCGTGGGAGGGAGTCACCTGACGCTATTCGTCTGAAGCAGCGCGGTGGGCGACGATCACTATGCCATAGTTTTCTGCGCGCTCAATCATGGCCTCGTGATCTACGACGAATGTCTTATCAGCTTCAATGACTAGAACTTTCGCGCCATGCGTCTTGAGATTCTCGATCGTGTCGGGGCCAACCGTAGGCACGTCGAATCGCATATCTTGATTGGGTTTCGACACTTTGATCAAAACCCATCCACCAGCCTGGCAGAGTTCACCGGCGCGGTCGATCATGCGGTCGGTCCCCTCGATCGCCTCCACCGCAATGACATCTTGCTCTTTCACCGCGATGGACTGGCCAATGTCGAGTCGCCCCATCTCTTTGGCGACGGGCCAGCCAAATTCTATGTCGCGCATCTGCGAAGCTGTGGGTTGGCTCCGGGTCAGCACGCCTTCTTTTGCCATTGAGTCCATGAGATACTTCACGCAGTTTTCCATCAGGATCCCGCGTGCTTTCATGATATCTGCCAACGTGCCCAGGATCGAATCCGTGCGCTTATCGGGCAGATGAAAAAACCAAAACCGAAGTGTCGTCCAGTCGGGCAGCAATCTAAACAGTCGAAAGCGGCCGTACATGTCGGATTTCTTGACGGACCCGGCGAGGATCATTCGATAAGCACCTTCCCGCAGGAAGAGTCGAATCGCCCGCCCCATCTTAGCGACGCCGCACCAATAAAACTTGTCGGCGATCTTGGCAAGTTCAGGGTCGGCGAATCCGCGAAGCCCCAGCACCACCACCTGTTGGCCAGCCGCCCGAGCGTTTTCAACGACCATCCGAGGCATCGCCCCACCGCCCGCAATCAAGCCCAATACATTGTTTTCGCGAAGCGGGGCTGCGCTCATGAACGACTCTCGTCGACCGAACTCTTGGTAGCGTCGCCAGCCGCACCGGTCAATCCGCTCACGATGGCCCGCAGCTCCGCGAGTTCAGATTCCATTTCGCGAAGGCGCGTCCTCATCGCCGGCAGTTTTTGCATCGCGATCATCTGGCGGCGGGCGTTGCGTACTTCCGTCGCCGGCGTACCAAGAACGCTCTCGCCATCTTTGACCGAGCTGCCGACACCTGATTGAGCATAGACTTTTGCTTTGTCGCCAATCGAAATGTGCCCAACAATGCCCGCCTGCCCGGCAATGATGACGTTCTTGCCCACCGTCACCGTGCCCGCCAACCCGGCTTGGGCGACGATCATGCAGTTGTCGCCGATCTTGCAACCGTGCCCGATCGCGATCAGATCGCTGAGTTTGGAACCGCGACCAACGCGTGTGGTACCCATCGTCGCACGATCGATCGAACAGTTGGCCCCCATCTCGACGTCGTCTTCAACTTCAACGTTGCCGACCTGCGGAATCTTCATCCAGGTTTCGCCAGCTGGCGCGTACCCGAGTCCGTCTTGACCAATCACCGTCCCCGAGTGCAAAGTGACGCGATCACCCAAACGGCAATCGTCGTACACCGTCACATTTGCGTAAAGGGTCACATCGTCGCCGACAATCGCGCCGGGACCGACAAACGTACCCGGATAAATGTTGGCGTTCTTCCCAATCTTGACGTTTTCGCCGATGTAAGCGGACGGCGCGATATTTGAATTTTCACCCACCGTCGCCGATGGGGCGATCCAAGCCCTTTCGTGAAGGCCCCATTTGGGGTGGCAACGTTCGCCGTAAATCTTCTGAATCGAAACCGTCAGGGCTTGATATGGGTCGGGGCAAATGATCTGGGGGATGACCGGCTGAAGCGATTCATCGTCTTGCATGATGATCGCCGACGCCTGGGTGGTCGCAATTTTTTCGCGGTACTTGGGGTTGTTCAG
>BQJS01000397.1 GCA_021604825.1 Phycisphaerae bacterium
GCATTACACACATCGCGCCGATCAATACCATTGGTTGCTTTCTGCTCCGGCACATCACCGGCGTGGAGTATGTGCCGGTGGCGGGGTCGATCACGGTCAACGCCGGTGTGCAACGGTTCGGCATCGTCGCGCTCCCCGATCGCATTGCCGACCATGAGTATTACCTCTGGTCGGAAGCGCGATTCGAAGATGGCCGCGTCGCCATGGCGGATTTCGGTGCGCGGTACTGGAAACGCTGGGCGAAGGACAACGGTGTGTTCTGGGTGGGCGACGAACCGCAAAATGCCGTCTGGGACTGGCGCAACGACGTTCCGGAAACCATCGCGTACTACGAAGAACAACCCGCTGTTACCAATGATATCCGAGGCGCTATCGAACAGGTTGTCGCCGCCGCCACACCGGAGCCTGCGGTGCAAGTCTGGGAACAAACCATCAACGCCACCCTAGACCGGCTGATGGACATCGATGTGAGCCGCGACTACTTGGAAGAGCAGGGCGTGATCGAACCCACCTAGGCGCAGCAAACGTGTTGCAATTTAGGCGTTCGCTCCGGACGCGCGGTAGACCTGTGCGGTGAAGTAGAAGCTTAGCAGGAAGTAATACGCGACATAGGCCATGGTCGCCCAGAGAAGCCATGGCGGGTGATGATCGAATTGGACCAGCACCACAATCATGGACACGGCCCAGATAAACGAGAGGCCCAGCGTTGTTTTGCGAAAGGCCGTCGTACGGGTCGGGTACACATAACGAATCGGCACAAACACCGATATCGCGAAACCCGTGAGAATCATGAGGTTAATCCACGGGTCGAACTGGAATAGGAACAAATATAACGCCACGACGTTCCAGTACGACGGAAATCCCTTAAAGAAATGGTCTCCGGTTTTCGCGTCCACTTGGCAAAATTGATAGGCGGAAACCAGCGCGATCATCGCCGCACCGCCCAAGGCCAACCGGGCGGGCAACATGCCGGCCATATAGATGAACACCCCAGGCACGATCACAAAAGTGAAATAGTCGACGAGGTTGTCTAGCAGCGCGCCGTCGAAGCCGGGGAGGACGATCTTGACCTTAAACAAGCGGGCAAGCGTTCCGTCGATGCTGTCGATCGCCGTGGCCACCATCATGTACGCGAATGCGAGTTTCCACTCGTATTGTGTGATGGCGGCCAGTGAAAGCAGGCCCGCAACGACGCCGAACGCAGTGAGCCCGTGAACGCCCCATGCACGCACTTTGGCCGCGAACTCGTAGTCTGCTTCTTCAGAAATCTCTTCGAATGCGTCCAACCGATTGACACCCAATTCTACGCCCGCGAAACCGGATCACGATAGCATAGGAACGCCAAACCGCCAAATATCAGCCGGTTAGCCTGCATTGTGTTCAGGTAGAGATCGCCATCCGGGCGTAGGCGATAAGAATATGGACTCACCTCTACGTCCTGAGGCCGATGCGGTCACTTGAGTGTGCATCACGACGTGGCGGCCTGTTACGATGCGGCCTTTCCGCCAGCCTCGAAGTAACCGTTCATGTCGAATAAACTCAATCCAGAACAAAACGCCGCCGTCACGCATATTGACGGACCGTTGGTCGTGTTGGCCGGCGCCGGCAGCGGCAAGACGCGGGTGATCACCCAGCGGATTGCCCATTTACTGCAAAACGGACACGCCAAACCGGGTCAAATCCTCGCACTCACCTTTACCAATAAAGCTGCCAACGAAATGCGCAGTCGTGTCGCGGGACTCATTGGAAAAGATGCTGCAGGCAAGGTGTTCCTCGGTACATTTCATGCCTTTTGTTTGCGTGTGTTGCGCCGGGAAATTGAGCGGCTCGGCTATCGCAAGAACTTTAGCGTCTCCAGCGAAAGCGATGTCCGGACCATTCTGCGACGGGTTTTGGATGATATGGACGGCGTCAAAGATTCCTTCAGTCCCAAGCTATTTTTGGAACGCATTACGTCGATCAAGAACAGCGGCGAATCGTCCGATGGACCCGAAGTCGAAGAAGAGAAAGATACCGACACGGAGACTGAAGCGAAGTATCGCAAGTGGCTGCCCGCGATTTTTGAAAAATATCAATCGGCGTTACGCGCCGCGAATACGCTCGATTTCGATGATTTACTCGTGCTCACCGTGGAGCTATGGCACAAACACCCCGAAGTGCTGGAACGGTACCAAAACCGGTTTCGCTACATCCTGGTCGACGAATACCAGGACACCAACGCCATCCAATACCGCATGCTCCGCGCATTGGCCGGTGAACGCGCCAATCTGTTCGTGGTGGGCGACGACGACCAATCGATCTATGGTTGGCGCGGCGCCGATATCCGAAACATTCTCGACTTCGAATCCGATTACCCCGGAGCGCAGATCGTTAAACTCGAACAAAACTACCGGTCGACCCAAACCATCCTGGACGCGGCCAACGCTGTGATCGGCAGGAACAAACACCGGCGTCCCAAGAAATTGTGGAGCGCCCTCGGCGAAGGGCGGACCATCGATCACATCATCACCGCCGACAGCGAACACGAAGCGGAGACCGCGGTCGAATGGTTGCAACACATCATGCAACGTGCCGGCGGTTCGTTCGGCGACTTTGCGGTGTTGTATCGGTCCAATATTCAGTCGCGGCCATTCGAGATTGCATTCCGGCGCGCGGGGATTCCCTACGTTGTGCGGGGTGGCCAAGATTTCTTTGAACGGACCGAAGTGCGGGACGTCCTGGCGTACCTACGGGTCATTTCCAATCCAAATGATGAAGCCGCGGTGCTGCGTATCGTCAATGTCCCTCGGCGCGGCGTGGGCGATGCCGCGTTGCACCACATTCACGACGTCTGCCGCGAAGAGGGCATCTCCTTCGGCAAAGCCATGCGCCGTGCCTGCGAACGCGGCACGTTGTCCGCCCGTGCTTCGCAAGGAATCGGTGAATTTCTCGCGCTCGTGAA
>BQJS01000398.1 GCA_021604825.1 Phycisphaerae bacterium
CTCCGCAAGAATGTCGTAGACATTCATCGTGTACTCAATCGCTTCTTCACGGGTGACGGAATCGTCGGCGTCCAAAAGCGCCACGATACGTCTCGAACGCGGGTTGTTCGTGTCCCAGCTCACGTTGTAGAGGTAGTCCACAAATTTATCCGGCGTCAGCGGTGAATCCACCATCATGTTCGCCGGGCTGATGTTGCAGTTTTGAAAATAGCCCGCTGCCGGATTTTCCAACTGAACCAAATCGTCGATCGGGTGAATGCCCGTCCACATGGTTTCCGAAGTGTTCCCGGGCACCGGCCGCGAAAAATCATAACCATCGGGACGAATGGGCGAAGCGCCGACGCGGACGTACCGAATATTGCCGCCACGGTCCGCGAACATGTAGTTCTGCTCCATCAATTCCAACGTGCTGAGCGCGTTGTACACTTCGTCCGTGCTTTGCGCCGTGCACAAGCTATAGATCTCTTCGAGCAGGCCCATCTTCGTCCAGTACGGCGATGCGCCGACCCACGCCTTGCTGTTTTCCATGTCGATTTCCATTACCGGACCTAGATCGGTCCAGGCGGACAACTGCGAAAAAGCTTCACCATCTTTGACCGGGAATGTAATGTTGCCAATTTGTGCCGTCTTCCATTCGCCGTCGTACTGATACTGCATTGGGTTGTCCGGGTTCATCGTCATTTCATAGACGTCCGCCGTATCCGGCCCACCCGTGGTCGGCGCCCAACCCACATGTTCCGTATGACCAAACGCCATTAAAGGCGAACCCATCAGGAAGAAGCCGTTCATGTGCAATTTGTCGCCGTGGACACGCGCTTCATAGAACACGGAAAGACCTTCCCAGGTGAGATGCGGGTCGGTGAGTAGGATGGCGCTGCCGTCCGCCGAACGCGACGGCGAGACCGCCCACTGATTCGATCCGCCGTCGATCGGGCTCTTGTCCTTCTTCTTAATCTCATCCTGCACCGTACCCAACGGCCAATTCAGGATCATGGCGCGGCCAATGGTCGTCAGCATCCACGGTTCGATGTCCAACGCAAATTCCGGTTTCGGCCCCGGGTTTTCGGCGATGTAAGCGTGCACGCCTTCGACGTACGCGTCGCCGAGTTCGGTAAGATACGCGGGCGCCGTGCCCCAATACTCTTTTGCCAATTGCTCATTCTTGAGCAGGCGCATCACGTAGTCTTGCTGCACAAAGTCCGCGCCGAACACTTCCGACATCTTTCCGAGACCGGTGCGGAGCGCTGTATAGATATCGTCCAGCCGATCCTCGGCCTGTGCGTATCCCAGGCCGTAGGCCGCGGCGCGGTCCGTCTTCGCATAGATATGCGGGACACCCCATTCATCGCGGTAAATGGTGACGCTGTCCCCACCCGCCGTTGGCGCGGCTTCGGCGTCCTCGGACGAAAGTGCGGCCATTGATTCGGCCGCTTTATCGACCGTGTCCTCGACCGAAGTTTCGGCGGCCGGTTCCGGCGCCGCTTCCACGGCTGTGGACTCAACGGTTGCCGGGGCATCCGCCTCCGGCTCACTCTCCGGGCTTTCACAGCCCATGACACAGGGAATAGCGGCCAGCATAGCCGCCAACAAAATACGGTTTAGGTAATGCATTCATTTTCTCCTCACGCGCGCTGCGACGTTTTTGGTCCAGGCGGTCGTTTTAAGTGTAGCGGGCTATGGTATGAGTTTCTTCGCGAGCATTCAACGCTGGTGGGGTAACGATATGGCTGTTACATTAGCGCCATGCAATCGTTTAGATAGCGCAGATCGCGTTTCGCCGCGGCGTGTGGATCGCCTTCGCCGCAGTATTCAACACAGAGCGGTCCGGCATATCCAATCGCACGCAATTTCTGTAACCACTTGAATGTATCAATGTGTCCATCCGCCAACCGCACACTGTAATCGTACTCGCCCGCGTGCAGTCGGCAGTTCTTGAGATGCACGTAGCCGATCCGGCCTTCCAGTCGATCCAAGGCATCGGGATCCCGTTCCGCCGTACTGGTGCTAAACATGTTGCCCGGATCCGGATTGGCCAGCACATTGTCCATCCCTACCAAATCCAACAAGCGTGCGGTGGATGCGATTGTATCGTGCAACGTGTTCATGTGAATTTCGAGCAGGACGTCGATGCCGTATTTCGCCGCGCGTTTTCCGACGCATCGTAGGGCTTCGGCGGCGCGTTCGTAATGAATGTCCCGCGCCATCGCCGAGCCGTTCATGCCGTAGTCCGTGGGGTGACGGCTCAACGTTCCCACTGCGCCGTTCAACCGCTTGATTCCGTATTGCCTGCAGATTCGGACGTACTGCTCAACGGTACGGACATTCTCGTCGATGACATCCCGGTCCTTGTCGATGAAGTCCGTGATGAAATCGACGCACGCCACCGGCATGTCAAACCGTTTGCCGAGTTCAATCGCTTCCGGCAACGACGTCTTGAGCGTGCTTTCGTCGAAATGGCACCGCTGCAATTCGATCGCATCCCATCCAAACCGCTGCGCCGCACCGTACGCGTGTTTCAAGGAGTACGTGCGGAACGTGTAACTGTGCATGACGAATGGGGGGTGGGGCATCGCGCTACACCAATTCGAAATAGCGTTCGCGTTCCCAATCCGTCACTGAATTGAAGAATTCGCGCACCTCCCACCGCGCCAGCGCAACATAATGATCGATCACGTCGTCGCCGAAAATTTTTCGCGCGGGTGCACTTTGATCGAGTGCATTGGCGGCGTCGATAAGATTCCGGTGCAGCTTTGGCGCATCTTTATGGTCGTACGCATTGCCCACCACGTATTCACCGATCGGCTCCAGTTCATTCTCGATGCCGTATAGCCCGGATCCCACCATCGCCGCATAGGCCAAGCACGCATTGGCGTCCGCGCCGGGAATCCGATTCTCCAACCGCATGGACGCCCCATGGCCGGCACTCCGAAACGCCGG
>BQJS01000399.1 GCA_021604825.1 Phycisphaerae bacterium
CGCCGGACGGAATCGGTATTCCAGGAACAATTCAAGAATGCCTTTCCGGGTGTGAAGGCCGCTCCGCAACTCCGTTGCGGAATTCACGCCTATCCCAGCGACGGATCGTGGGGCCGAAAAGCCACCCGGGACGTAGACGCGCCGGTTCAATTGAAAAAAGACGTGTTCAGCGAATCACCAGTTGTCGCGGCACAAGCGAATGGCAATGCTCACCATGGGTAGAACGCGTATTACACATACGCCGCCCGAGGCGTTGTTCCGTCGCCCGCTTCCGGTTTGGAAACGGGCCATGGACATCGTGGGTGCGCTTGTGGCGTTGCTGCTGTTCTCGCCCATCATGATCAGCGTGGCGCTTTACATTCGCATCACGTCGCCCGGACGGGTGTTCTTCCGGCAGGAACGCATCGGATACCTCGGCCGCAAGTTCATGATGATGAAGTTTCGGACGATGTCCGAAGGCGGAAGCCAAGTCGTGCACAAAGAGCACGTGCTGTCGTTGATTCGTGAAGATAGCGGCACCTCGCCAAAATCGCGTGGCCGTGAAATGGAGAAACTCGACAATGACGCGCGGATCATCCGCGGCGGTCATTTTCTGCGGAAAGCGCATTTCGATGAATTGCCGCAACTGTTTAATGTGTTACGCGGCGAAATGAGCCTGGTTGGACCGCGGCCGCCCATCGGCTATGAAGTCCAAGCGTACGATCAGTGGCAGACCGCCCGATTGGACGCGGTGCCGGGCATGACGGGCCTCTGGCAAGTCAACGGCAAGAATCAAACGACGTTTCGCGAAATGGTTCGGTTCGATATTCGCTACGCGCGCGACCGGTCCATTTGGCTGGACACGATCATATTGCTCCAAACGTGTCTGATGGTTGCTAATCAGGCATTGGGCCGCCACGACGAAAGTGGCCGCAAACGGGAGCAAGTCGCGCACGAAGCGTAGTCGCCGTGCGTAAGATCTAAATCTGGGGCCGGCTGTTTGCGGGGGCAGTCGATTCGGCTCAATCACTGAGCCGACACATCGTGAGCAGTATTTACCGTATGCAAGCTCTTACCTTCGCCATAGCCGCCGCAGGGGCCCTCTTAGCCCTTCGGGGACGATCCGTACACGCACTCGGCGCCTATCTCATCGTCTTGTGCTGGTACCCGCAGTTTCTAACGATTCCGTTGGGTACGTTCGATTTTCCCACGGGCCGTTTCGTGATCCTGGTGGTGTTGATGCGGCTTATGTTGACCCCGGGCGCCAGCAGTTCATTCAAAATCAATTGGCTGGACGTATTCATCGTGTTGGCGTTCATCTGCCGGTTCATCGCGTTTACCGTGAATGCGCCGTTCGACAAGGTGTTCGTCCGCGAGATGGGCATGTTCTTCGACACGGTCTTGGTGTATTTCGCGGGCCGTTTGGCCATCCGATCGCAAGACGACTTCATTGTTCTGGCCAAGACCTTGGTCATGATCGGTACACCGTTGGCCATATTCGGGTTTTATCAGAGTTGGACCGGCCACAATCCGTTCGGATGGATGCGGGCCTACGATGCATGGGACCCACATGAACAACGCATCAACAATCGCGTGGGCTGGTTCCGCGCGGATGTTGTGTTTAACCTGCATATTTCATTCGGCATGTTCTTCAGTATGGTATTCGCCCTCGCCGCCGGCATTTGGCCGCACACCCAATGGCGTCCATGGATGAAAGCCGGTGCCATGTTTCTAATGTTCATCGGCGTCTTTTCATCCATGTCGAGCGCGCCCTTGTTCTCCATTGTTGCGTCGTTAGGGATCCTGATCTTGTATCCGGTTCGCCGGCATTGGTTCTACTTCCTCATCATCGCGGTCGCCTTCGGCACCGCAGTTGAATTTTATTCGAACCGGCATCTCCCGCACGTCCTCGGACGATTGGCGTTTAGTTCGAAAAACGTCTATTACCGGACGGAACTCTACGCCGAGTGTTTCGGCGGCGGCATGAAGGACCACTGGACGTATGGATACGGATATGTCGGTGTGGGGCCGGGTACCGACAACAGCAACTTCCATTGGAAACACAAGGACTTACTAAGCATTTACATTTCGCGACTGGTGCGTACGGGGCTGGTCGGCCTGACGCCGTTCTTCATCGCGACAATTCTGCCCTATTTCGCGATTCGGCGCGCGTTTACCCGCGCGTCGACGGAAGAGGACCGATGGTTCATTTGGTGTTTTATGGCTGGCCTAGGAGGCTGGCATATTGCACTGATGACGGTGAATATTTTGCACCAAATTGTGCCACTCTATTTCATGATGATGGGCATTGCGACGAATTTGCCGTCCTTCTATGAACGCAAATTGCCGGAATGGCTACAAACGCCCAGGATCCCCGCGGGACAGCCGCAGCGGGCGGTATAGGTTCATCCATGCCCGAAGTATCCATCATCCTGGTGAACTGGAACGCCAATCGCTTTCTGGTGAATTGCATCCGTTCGTTGTTGAACGATGCAACGTCGCCGGAAATCGAAATCATTCTGGTGGACAACGGTTCCACCGACGGCGGCCCCGAAGCGGTCGAAGCATTGTTTCCGTCCGTGACCGTCATTCGCAACGGGAAAAATCTTGGATTCGCCAAAGCAAACAACGTCGGCATTCGCGCCAGTTCCGGACGCTACGTCTGTCTGGTCAACACCGACGTTGAAGTGAAGGAAGGCTGCCTCCGAGACCTGGTCGCGTATATGGATGCGGAACCGAAAATTGGTGTCGCGGGCCCGCAACTGCTGAACGCGGACAGTACCATTCAAATGACCTGCGGCCGGTACCCGACCCGCCGCTCGCTGCTGATTGATGCACTCGCATTGCAACCCATATTTCCAAACGCCGCATCCAAAATGTTCTGGGAATGGGGTCACGACGACACGCGTCGCGTTCCTATGGTGTGCGGTGCGTTCTTTATGGTGCGTCGCGAAGC
>BQJS01000400.1 GCA_021604825.1 Phycisphaerae bacterium
GGCCGGCAAAGGCTTGGCCGTCTTCGGTCACAATTTCGCCACCCATGGCCATCATGAAACCATCCAACGTGGAGCAATCGATGTCGATGGCATACCCGAATTTTCCGGTCTTCTGTTTAATCGTACGGCATTGATTCATGAATTCGTCCCACGTCCGTGGGGGGGATTCGATACCCGCTTCGCGGAGGACGCGTTGATTGAAGTACATCACCAAGACCGCTTTGCTGAACGGGAATGAGTACGTGCCACCGCCGAGCGCGGCATACCGATTGGTTTCGAGCACGCCGGGGAAGAAATCGGCCAATTCAGCTTCGGTAAACCCCACGTCCGGATCGGCGATCAGGTCGTCGAGTTGTTGAACCGCGCCGGTCATCGCGAATTCGGTGGTCATGCTCTCGTAGGCCACGGACATGCCGGGGAGCGTCTTGGCTTGGATGCTGGCCGACACTTTTTGGTAGATGTCGGAGTAATCGCCGGCGTACTCGATTTTAACCGGGAGACCCTCGCGTTCGGCGTTGAACGCGTCGACAAATTCATTGAGCAGGACTTCGGCCGTGGTTGTTTGGCGGACCCACATGACGGCGGCGGAATCGTCGATGGGTTTGAAGCCGCCTGTACGCTGGGTGCCGTCGCCGCAACTGCCGGTCATCAGGGCCATCGCGATGCAACCCGCGGCAAGGAATCGCTTGTTCAACGTGATCACCGGTTATCCTTTCAACCCCGCGCCCAACGCGCTATCTTGGAAATAGCGTTGTGCTGCGAAGTATAGGATCACGGTCGGCGTTATCACAATTGCGGCCGCGCACATGAGCAGATTGAATTGTTGTGCGCCTTCGCCGCCGGCGAAAACGACGAGCCCGTATTGCACCATGCGCAGGCGTTCATCGCTGGTTACCACCAACGGCCACATGAGGGAGTTGTACGTACCGAGAAACGCGAAGAGTGCTACGGTCACCAATGTGGGCTTGATCATCGGCGCGGCAATGAGCAGGAGAAAGCGGAAATGGCCGCAGCCATCCAATCGTGCGGCATCGAAATAGTCGGATGGGATACCGCGCATCGCTTGTCGGACAAGGAAGATGGAGAACCCGTTGGCGCACCACGGCACGATTAGGGCGCGGTAGGTGTTGTACCAACCGAGTTCGAGAATAAGCCGGTAATTCGGAATGAGCACGATTTCGAATGGCACCATCATCGTCGCGAGTACTAGGATGAACAGGATGTTGCGTCCGGGAAAGGTGATGCGCGCGAACGCATACCCGGCCATGAGCGCGGTCCCTACGACGCCAAGGGTGACCCATCCGGCGACCCAAAATGTGTTGGCGAAGAATCGATCGAAGTTTGCACCGCCCCACGTTTCCGCAAGGTTCTGCCATTGCCAATCAGCGGGAAACAATTGCAATGATCGGCGCGTCGCTTCCGCAAACGTCTTGAACGCGGCACCGAGCATCCAGACGAACGGATAGACCATGATGGCGGCGCCGAGGGTCAGGACGATGTATCGGAACGTGCGTTTCATGATTCGTAGTACACCCGGCGTCCCAACAGCCGCCATTGGGCAAGGGTCAGGCCACCGAGTGCGAGAGCCAGCAGCGAAGCCATGGCGGCGCCGTAGCCAATTTGTTGGTTTTCATAAAACATCGCGTAGATGTACATCGTGAGGTTTCGGGTGGCGGTATCGGGAACGCCACCGGTGAGGGCGTAGAAACTGTTGAACGCCTGAAATGCGCCGATCACACCGACGACCGCGAGCAGGAAGAGCGTAGGCGCCAACATCGGCACCGTCACGGACCACGTGGTTTGCCATCGTCCCGCGCCGTCGATGCGGGCGGCGTCCTCCAATTCGCGTGGTACGGCCGCCAGGGCGGCGATAAGCACGACAATCATAAAACCGGCGCTGTGCCAGATTTCGAAAAACACGATGCAACACAGGGACAAGCTCGGACCCCAATCGACTGGAGCGCGGCCGCCGCTGATGATGTGTATCAGGCCGCGGGGTTCGAGGAGCCAGGTTTGTGCCGGCAATCCGGCGAACTCCAGGACCGCATTGACCAACCCAAACTGTGGATTGAGCAGCACGCGCCATACGGTTGCCGCGGCGACGACGGACGTGATGTAGGGAAGGAAATACGCGGTTCGTAGGGCACCGCGCCCACGGCCAATCGGGCGAAGTAGCATGGCGAGTGCGAGACTGAGGAGTATGGTGGCCGGGACGACCAGGAGCGTGTAGTACGTGGTGACTTCCAGACTGGCCCAGAAGTCGGCGTCTTGAATGGCCCGTTGATAGTTGCCGGGGCCGGTGAATGTGAATGTGCCATAGCGATAGCGGAAGAGGCTCAGGTAGGCCGCGTACGCAATGGGCGCAACTCCGAAGACCCCGAGAATCGTGAGGGCCGGCGCCAGCAGCACGAGTGCGGTGACCGTGTCGCGAACGCTCTTGGATTTTGAAGACACGCCATTCTATTCCGGGTTTACTTCAGGTTGGGTGTTGAAGATACGCGCGTCGAGGACGTCGAGCGTCCGTTGCAGTGCGCCCCGGTTTGCCGCGACGACTGATTTGCCCTGGTCACCCATGTGCGATTGTCGATCGAAATCGCGTAGGAGTGCAACGAGTTCGGCTTGTAGTTTTTCGGGGCCATCGATGGACAGCGCGGCATTTGCGCGGACAAGCGATTCCGTTGCGGCCGCAAAATTACGCATGTGGGGGCCCACAATCGCCGGCACGCCCATGGCCGCGGGTTCGATGGGGTTGTGTCCTTGTATGGCGGAATCGAAACTACCGCCGACGACGGCGACGGTGGCGATGCTGTAGAAGGCCAAGAGTTCGCCGTGGGTGTCTACGATGAGGACTTGGGATGGCGGGTCTTGTTCCATTCGGGTTTTCAATTGTACTGGCTCCGAGAAGAGCTTGACGATTTC
>BQJS01000401.1 GCA_021604825.1 Phycisphaerae bacterium
TTGGGAATCCACAATCCGAGGACCAGCGCGGTCCAAGGGATTTCAGGATCTTCCGCACCTCGGACCATGTGCAGCTTGCCGTCCGGCAGTTCGCCCGAATTCAATTGCCAGAATCGCGACCATGCACCCGAACCCACCAAGTCATCGGGCTTGACGTTGCTGTTGGCCGCGGTCGAAACCAACTCCGCCGGATCAGCGCTACCCAGCAATTTCGCCGCCATATATGCAATGACCACTCCGCCTAGGATCAATCCCGAACCCCAAAGTAAGTCGGTCCACGCGCACGCCTTCAAGCCACCCATAAACACATACATCGCTGCAACACTTCCGATGATCCAACACGCAAACGTCAGGTTGCCGAAATCGAGAAAACCAAAAAGTGTCGCGCCTTGGAAATTTCCGGTAATGACCTTTGCGCCTGAATAGATGACCGACGCGGTGGGCACGCCAACAAGAATGATCAGCGTTGCGATGGCCATCACCGTTCGGGCAAACGTGTTGTAGCGATATTCAAGGAACTCAGGGATGGTGTAGATGCCGCTCTTGAGAAACTTGGGCAGGAACAGAAACCCAACGAGGACAAGTGTGATGGCGGCCATCCATTCATAACTCGCGATGGCCATCCCCAACCAGTCAGCCGCCTTGCCACTCATGCCGACGAATTGTTCGGTTGAGATGTTCGCTGCGATGAGGCTGAAGCCAACCAACCACCAACTCAATCCACGTCCGGCAAGGAAATAGTCTTGCGCGCCTTGCTCGCTTGCGGCTTTTTTGCCGCGACTGGCCCACAGGCCCATGCCAATGACGAAGACGGCTAATACGAGAAAGACGACGATGTCCAAACCACCCATGTGAGTCATGCGTTTGTTCCTGTCTTCGCTGGCGTTGTCCTCGGTTTGCGCAGAAGCGTCGCCCGATTCCCAACGTGAATTCAATCGATTTAGTAGCGAGGCTGATCCAAGTGACTTGCGATTCTACCCATGAACCGAGACCCCGCAAGCAATTGCAATGCTGAGAAAACTGTTTCATCTAAGATCACAATAAGGAGACTCGAATGGTAGGGTGTTCGCCAACCGATTGGCCGGTTGACGTCGAATTCCAAAAATCACAGATAAAAAAGCATCATTGCCCGGCTCCGCAATGCACGCCTTTCTCTTAAACATAGCGCCCCCGACCTTGAAGAAGTCATCGAACACACATTCAATTTGACGATCGCAGAACCGCCCTACAGTGCCACCCATTCATACGGTCAAGTTCTTGCGGACTGTTTCAGAAACTGGGCAACTCAATACCGCGCAGATTGCTCAGTTGCCGCGTCATCCGCCGATAGAATCTCGCCGAGCGTGCTTCAAGCTCTCCAGTAAGTTTCACGATTCGAGTTTCTTCCCACCAGGCTTGATGTTGCACCTTTAAGCATAAAGCTCGATCATTTTATGGCAACAGGATTCGATGCTAATTTAATCTGAAGCCCTGAACGAAACGGCCATTCTGCCGAGGGCAGCAGTACGGCCCGAAGGACGGGCCGTGGCACTCGGATAGCTTCTCTGTGCGTGTATAGATTCTCGGACGTACACTTATATTCGTTGACCAGCCAATGCTGCCGACGCTATAGTGAAACAACTGCTGAAACAATTCAGCAAATTGTGTCACACCTTGGCAGGGAGGTTGCAACCGATCTGTTATGTCATCTGTCCGAAGCATCGCAAAACTTGCCGGCGTTTCAATTACCACCGTCTCACGCGCGCTCAACAATGACCCAGCCGTCAACCCCAAGACTCGCGAACGGGTGCTGGCGATTGCCAACCGCAGTGGCTATGTCGCGTCGGTGGGTCGACGGGTCAACACGAATATTGGGTTCACCTATACGGACGAATCGACAATAGCGCATCCATTTGATGCGGCTGTTCTCGATGGCGTCATGCGCGGTGCGGATGAGCAGCGTTACGACGTCTTGATGACGAACCTGAAACGCGATAAGCGACCGGACGAGTCATACACGCAGTTTTTCCTCCGCAAAGGAATTCGCGGCGTCATTGTCCGGACGATGCGCGAGTCTCGATCAATATGCGAAGCCATCGCCGACGAAGGCTTTCCGATGATCGTCCTTAGCGAGCGATTCGTCGCCCCAAACGTCAGCTACATCGATGGTGATTCACGGGCGGACAGCATCCGCGCGGTTGAATACCTCATCGCATTGGGGCATCGCCGCATCGCATTCGGGTTCCACAGTATCCCTGACCGCGACCACATGGACCGGTTCGAGGCATACAAAGAAGCCCTCGACAAGAACGGCATCCCCTACGACGATTCGCTCGTCTTTCGCCAGCGATACACGTTGGCGGGCGGGGCGACCATTCTGAAAATGGTGATGAGCATGAAGAGTCGGCCCACCGCGATATTCTTCGCCGACCCGCTGTTGGCCGTCGGTGCCGTCAAGCAAGCCCACGCCTTGCACATCGCGATACCGGAAGACATTTCGATCATCGGATTTGACGATACCGACCTTCGTTTCGGCGTTCACCCGACCCTGACGTCTGTCTGCCAAGACGCCAGCGGGTTGGGTTTCGAAGCCGCCCAACGTTTGACCCGGATGCTCACCAATCGCGAGAACGAGATCTTCCAGATTTCGGTGCCCACGTTCTTCGAGGTTCACGAAAGCACCGGGGCTCCGCCAGCCGACCTCGTCGATGGCAATCCGACTGAAGCAAATGGCGTGTCGCAGTACAAGACGGCGGTCTGACCGATTCTGCGTGGACAACGTCTGGGTTTTGGCTCAGATTGAATCGAATTCAGCAACGTTTCGACATCTTCGCATAGCGACCACCCGCCCCTTTGATAATTGACGTTTTGAATCGAGCCGGATAGGTTACGGTTCTCCCGCTCAAGGCCCGAATCGCCTTGATTTCGGAGGCGTAG
>BQJS01000402.1 GCA_021604825.1 Phycisphaerae bacterium
TCTTCCTGTTCCGGATGAACGCGAATCGTCTTCACATCCGGATTGAACCGGAACTCGCCCGGACTCGGCATGCAGTATTGACCCACGAAAATGACGAGGTCCGCGCTCATCAATGCGTCCGGCGACAGGCTGAGCGACAGCCGGTGATCGTCCGGGAAATGGCCGCGGGTTGGGCCGGAACCCACCACGCCGAGGTCGTGTTTCTCCGCCGCGGTCATCAATGCATCCCACGCCTTACGTTGGAACACGCCTTGACCCGCGATCAGAATCGGACGTTCGGCCTTGTTGATCATGTCAACCGCTTGTTCGACTTCTTTCGACGACGGATGTGCACGCGATTCGGTGCGGTATTTTGATTTGTCGTAGTAATCCGTCAGTTCCGACGAATCCTCGAACACAGCCCGTGCGACTTCCGAGGGGAAGTCCAAGTGCGCCGGACCGGGAATGCCGGATTTCATCTGGCGAAACGCATAGGCGGCGTACTCGTGCACGCGGTTCGGCGCGATGAGCCGTTTGCCGTATTTCTTCATGCCCGTCGTGGTGGGCTGTTGGTACCCGGTCTGAATGAACGCTTCGCGATCGTCGCCCGCAAGCCGCATGTTGCTGGCCAAGACCAACAACGGCGTCCGCGCCGCATTGGCCGCGGCGATGTTCATGATCATGTTCGTGAAGCCGGGGCCTTCCGTGCCCGAGGTGGCAACGACTTCGCCCGTGGCCCGCGAAAAACCGTCCGCCGCCGCACACATCGCGCCTTCCGAACGGCCGCCATAGGACGGCACGCCCGCTGCGGCTACCGCATTGATGACGGTGTAATTACCCGGGCAACAAAACATCGCCGCGAGGTTTTCGTCCACGCACACTTTTGCGAAGACTTCGGCGCCCGTCATGCCCTTGTCGTCGAACGAGCCCGTCTTCGGATCTTCGTTCATCGTGTCCGGAATTTCGTTTGGAATCACAATTGACGGGATGTCGAGGTTGGGCGCATCCGCCGCAAACGCTTGAGACGTTACGCCGGCCACCGCCGCCGCCGCACCCGCGCCCGCCGCGGACGACCTGAGAAAGTCGCGCCGCGAGAAACCGTTCGACGGTGCTTCCTGCTCCGGAGCCTTCGTTGTTTCGTTCGTCTTCGTATCCATGCCGTATCCCTCCACCTACTGGGTGTTAGTTACCCTCGCCGGTATCTTCCTTGTCTTCCTTGCTTTCTTCTTTTACCAACTCCGGCTGCAATTTCTCCGGCCATAAACTTTGAATGAAATTGACGAGATGCCAAACGTCGTCTTCCTTCTTGAGCTGCTCAATAAACGCCGGCATGTTCGTGCCCGCACCGTTGCGAATACTCGAATACATCTCGCCCACCGTCGAGCCGTTGTAATACCGTTTCGGCACCGTCAGATCCGACGCGTTCGCGACGACATCCATCTGACCCTTACCGTCCGGACCGTGGCACTCCGTACACATCCGCTTAAAAATCACCCGCCCACGCCCAATCGATTGCTTCGTGTACGGGACAGGATTCTCCAGCGTCTTGTAATCGATTTCCTCTTCCGCTTCATCAGCCTTCGCCGTAGCGTCGGCCGTTGACGGCAAGAACATCGTCCCGATCACCACACCGGCAACCGCGACCAAACAACCTAATCGGATTAAGTAAGTCGACACAACAAAGTACCTCTTCATCGATAGAGTAAAAAATAGCGCCCTAAGTTACATGGTCCGCGCACCTTGCCCGTCCCGGGCGGCACACCGTACCGCAGCCCATTTAACCTAACAAATCGCCCCGTCAACCCTCAATTCGCGGGGACAAGAAGCTGTGCAATCCGCAGGGGCACCGGTCCAGTGGAGAGTATTTCTTCCCGTCCCAACAGCCCTAAATAGCATCTATAGGTACCATTTAGGCGGAAATTGGCCCTGAAATGGCAGATAGATTTGAACCCGTGGCGCGGAAACCGGGATATCGGGCCAGAATCTGGCTTGACTCTGTGACGGGTCCATCCAATGAGCCCAAATCACTGTGCTATCAACTGAATCCATTACGCTAGTTGTGGATTTGGCGTATCAATCGTATTGTTGTGAGCCCGTCGAACTGAGTGGACTGATCAAACGGAGCCGGTGCCTAAATAAATGGATGGATCCAACAAGACATTGCGGTCTCCGAACTTTGGTTTCTTGGAAGAGCACGAACCGCTCCTGGTGCAGTATGGCGCGTTGGCGGAGCGGTATGTCTTCGAAGATCCCAACACCTGCCTGATCAAGCTGCGGCAGTTGGCGGAGAGCTTGGCCAATACCGCCGCCGCCCATGCCGGCATTTTTCTCAGGGAAGAGCAGGACTTCGCACATGTGCTCCAACGCCTCAGAGACAAGAAGATCCTAACCGGCGAGGTATACCAGCTATTCCAAAACTTGCGCATCGCCGGAAACGAAGCGGTTCATGCAGGCGCGGGTTCCAGAAGTGGCGCGTTGTATCAACTCCGCATGGCCAGGAATATGGCGATCTGGTTCCATCGGACCTTCGGCAAATCCACGACGTTTAAGCTCGGCCCATTTACCCCGCCTCCGGACCCCGAGGATACGGAGCAAGCGCTCCGAGACGAGTTGGAACAACTTCGAGCCGCGTTGGCCGAGAATGAACAACGTGCTTCAAGCGCTTCCGATGAAGCCCACGTCACCGCGCAACAACTTGCGGAAACCGAGCGGCAAGCGCGCCGAGCTTATGAAGACCTCGAGACCGCACTGAATCTGGCGCAAGAGACCGAACAGCAACTCAACGCCGAGCGGGAACACTTCCAAGCCCAACTGGCCGCCGTTCAGGTAACGGCCGCGTCCGCGCCACCACAGGACTTGCTCGACGTTATTCAGAAATCGGAAGCCGCGAGCGAAGAACTCGATATCAACGAAGCGGACACCCGCCGCCAGATCGAT
>BQJS01000403.1 GCA_021604825.1 Phycisphaerae bacterium
GTGCGCATTTCCGCGATGACTACCCTGAGAAGAGCGACGAGTTCTCAAAAATTAACCACGTCATCTATCGCGGCGACAACGGCGAGATGGTTGTCGAAGCGCGGCCCACCAAGCCAAAGACTGAAGAGCAGGAACAGATTATCGAGGAAATGAAATAGCCTCTGGCTATTCGTGGGAGAACACTTCATGGCCGCGTTAACATTCAAAATTTTCCGGGGCGACAACGGCAACGGTGACTTCAAGGAATACCAGACCGACGTCACCGAGGGCATGGTGGTCCTGGATGCCGTGCATCAGATTCAGGCGGAGTCGGCGAACGACTTGGCGTGCCGTTGGAATTGCAAGGCGGGCAAATGCGGATCGTGTTCCGCCGAAATCAACGGTAAACCGCGACTCATGTGCATGACCCGCATGAGCGATCTTCCCCAGGACCAACCGGTCACCGTCGAACCCATGCGGGCTTTCCCCCACATGCGCGATCTGGTCACCGACGTCTCGTGGAATTACAAGGTCAAACAACGGATCAAGAAATTTCAGCCCCGCCCGCCGGACAACGCGGACGGCACGTGGACGATCATGCAAGAAGATGTCGAACGGGTCCAAGAGTTCCGCAAGTGCATTGAATGTTTCTTGTGCCAGGACGTGTGTCACGTCTTACGCGACCACCATCTCCACGAGGAATTCGTTGGCCCGCGGTTCCTGGTCTACAACGCCGCACTGGAAATGCACCCACTCGATACCGCCGATCGCACGTACGATCTCAAATACACCGACGGCATCGGCTTTTGCAACATCACCAAGTGTTGCACCAAGGTCTGCCCGGAGCACATCACCATCACGGACAACGCCATCATCCCGTTGAAAGAGCGTGTGGTGGACCGGTTTTATGACCCCGTGCGCCGGGCCCTCCGCGCCCTGACCGGCAGGCGCTAAAAAAAGGCCCGTTGCTTTATACTGTCGCGATACCAGGGGGGGTGTCGTATGCCAGTCAGTACGTCGGTCCATATTACCTACTGCATCCAACTCATCTATAGCCTTGGCCCGAAGTCCATTCTAGACGTCGGTTGCGGATTCGGCCTGTGGGGATTCCTTTGCCGCGAGTATCTCGACGTGGCGGAAACCCGCGTGTGGCCGGATAAGTGGGCCCTAAAAATCGACGGTATCGAATACTTCGAACCGTACATCATGGACCACCAACGCTTCCTCTACAACTCCATCCAAATCGGGGACATCCGCGATCTCGCGCCCACGGTCGACGAGTACGACCTCATTATCACCGGCGACGTCATCGAACACATGGACAAACCGGATGCGGAGTTGGTCTTGGACACGTTGCACGCCAAAGCGAAAAAAGCGATGCTCGTCAACATCCCCATCGGGACCGGCTGGGACCACCCGATTTGCCACGGCAATCCGGCCGAACTCCACCGCAGCGAGTGGAGCCAAGAAGACTTCATGATGTTTCCGAACATGGGGAAAATGTTCGAAATCGGAGATCTCGATTACGGCGTATTCCTGTGCCTCAAAAATTCAACGGAAGAGGAAAACTGGGAAGGGATTCAGAAGGCGGCGATGTCTGCGGAAGGCCGTGGTGATTTCGCAACCGCCTCGCGGTTTCTCGAACGCGGACTAAGGCGATTCCCAGGCGACGAAAGCACGATCCTGCGGCTCGCGCTTGCCTATACCAAGATACAACGGGCCGGAGACGCAGTGGCACTTCTAACCGCATCATTGGAAACAAATCCTTACTTTTGGCATGGACATTACATGCTGGCGACCGTGCTCAAAGCTTTGTCGAAACACGGTGACGCACTGGAACACGTACTGATTGTGCTGGCGCGGGACGACATCGACGAGAGCCTTCGATCCCGCGCGAGCACATTGCACGACACCTTGAAAATCGCCTAACCTCCGGGCTCTGGCCCGCCCCATGACGAACGGGTACAATGCGCCTAGACCTAGTGGAGGCGCTGTCATGCATGAGCTGAAACCGATTTCACGCGATTCCATTCCATCCGCCCTCGAACGGGCCGAGCGCTACCGCCTGCTGAATGAACCCGTGGAAGCGGAAAGCATTTGTTTGGATGTGCTTCAAATCGAGCCGACCAATCAGCGTGCGTTGAAAACGCTGCTGCTCGCACTCACCGATCAGTTCGAGGAAGACGCCGCGGGGTTGTTCGACCAAGCGGAACGGTTGCTCGAACGGTTTGAGGACGACTATAGCCGGGCGTATTTCGGAGGCGTGATGCACGAGCGCCATGCCAAAGCGCATCTCAAACGCGGCGGCATGGGCGCGGGCTATGTCGCCCATGAATGGATCAATACCGCCATGCGCTGTTACGAGGATGCGGAGAAAATTCGCCCCGCCGACAATGACGAAAGCATCCTGCGTTGGAACACGTGTGCGCGGCTTCTGGAACGCCGCGCCGACCTCAAACCGTCCCCCCACGAAGACGCCGTCGAGCATATGCTGGAATAAATCCATCCGAACACACGGAACAAAGGTTGGCCTAGACTAGAAATCAAGGAGACCAAGAATGGTCAAACGAATCCCATTTCTATTCGCGTTAACGCTGGCACTAACGTTCTTTTCAAGTTGCCCAGGCGCAACGAGCCCGCTAGTGGGCACATGGGTGTTAACGAAAGGAACGAACGCCTCGGGCTTAGAAATCAAAGCGAACGGCGAAGCAGAGTCCTACTCGATTCCGCAAGGGAACGGACATTTGGGTGGCGAGCTCACCTGGGAAGTCGAAGGCACACGGTTTCTAATACACCAGTTCGCCCCTGGCCCGGACTACTTCATCTATGCCGGCCGTATTACAAACAATGCGTCCATCGAAGGTAACTACATTGGTTGGGATGGTCAATTCGCAGGCAGTAACGGTTCGTGGAGCGCGGTAAAAGTCAATTAAG
>BQJS01000404.1 GCA_021604825.1 Phycisphaerae bacterium
CTGGTCGCGGATCGCCCGCGTCGATGGGAAGCGTACGGTATCGCTGCGTGGTGACTTGGACAGCCTGCAAACCAATACCGCGCAAATCATGAAAATGTTTGAGGCTGAGTTCGCGCCCAAGATTCATGAGCATGACGAACATATTGCGTATTCAATCGAAGGCGAGACCAAGGAGGCCCGGGTCACCCAAGGGTCAATGCGCCGCGGAATACTTATCGGACTGATCGGTGTCTTCATCCTCCTGAGTTTCCAATTTAGAAGTTACGTTGAACCGCTCGTGGTCATGGTGGCAATTCCCCTCGCGCTGGTTGGTGTGATTTGGGGCCATTTGTTATTGGGCTTGGATATCAGCATGCCGAGCCTGCTGGGGTTTGTGTCATTGGCTGGCATCGTCGTTAACGATTCCATCCTGCTGGTGCTGTTTCTCAAGATGCGGGCGGACGAAGGGGCGGTCATACCCGATGCAGCTCGCCGCGCCGGTCGAGAGCGTTTTCGCGCGATAACAATCACATCCCTCACCACGATCGCCGGTCTAACCCCACTACTTTTCGAACGCAGCCTTCAAGCGCAAATACTAATCCCCTTAGCGATCAGCATTGTTTTCGGAATGTTGGCCTCCACCGTACTTGTTCTCTTGGTTATCCCGTGCCTATTCACTATCCTAGATGATTTGGGACTGACTTCGCGACACAACGGTCATTAGATCGCAGCGCCCAACGCAAGCAATAATATCGCAGCCATACCAGTCCAAGCCGTGCGACATGGACCCAATACGCCAACCAAGGGGAATCCTCATGAGCAAGCCATTCAAATTCATCCTTACTTTCTGCATGCTATCATTCCTGTCGTCAGCCGCTGCACTCGCCGCAGACTCGGACGGGGACGGCATCGATGATGCAGATGACGTCTGCTGCCAGACACCTTTGGGCTTGCCTGTCAACGATCGAGGACGCCCCATCGCCGACCTCGACTTCGACTGCGACGTCGATCTCGCGGACTATTCGATCTTCCAAGCCAGCTTCACCGGACCGTTGACGCCCTGCTGCATCCCGAGTTGCAACGGACGCCAATGCGGGGATGACGGTTGCGGTGGAAGTTGCGGGACTTGTGGTCCAAGCGAATCGTGTAACGCGTGCGGTGAATGCATTTCGGAGTGCGTGCCTGACTGCACCGGCAAGGTGTGCGGAGACGACGGTTGTGGCGGCTCATGCGGCACTTGCGGTGTCAATGAGACGTGTAACATTAGCGGGCAGTGTGAACCGGCCTGCACACCAGATTGCGCAGGAAAAGACTGTGGAAGCGACGGATGCGCAGGAATTTGTGGAGTCTGCGGAACGGGTGAAACATGCAATCTCGGCATTGGACAATGCGAACCAGACTGCACGCCCGATTGCACTGGCATGAATTGCGGAGACGATGGTTGCGGCGGTTCGTGCGGAACATGCGGCGTCAACGAAGTCTGCAGTGTTAGTGGCCAATGTGAACCAAGCTGCACACCAGATTGCGCCGGCAAGGAGTGCGGCAGTGACGGATGCGCCGGGTCATGCGGCACGTGTGGTGGCAGCGAAGTGTGCTCCGCTAACGGAGAATGCGATCCCGCGTGAGCGAATTAGATCGGAACAACCACCGGACAGCGATCAAAGTGCATCGAGTTTTCGGTAGATGAGTTCTTTTTCCGCGTGTGTCGGGGCCAGTTCCCATGCCCGATCCAATGCTTCTCGCGCCGTACCCGTATCCCCGGTTTGCCGAGACAATTCCGCGCGGGTCGCGTGCCACAAGTAATAGTCTTTCGCGAGTGCATCCGATTCGATCGCAGAAAATGCATCCATTCCGGCTTCTGGCCCATCGCGATACCCGATGGCGATCGCCCGACTCAATTCGTGGACTGGTGAAGGCGAGATGCGAACCAGCAAATCGTACGCTTGAACGATACGCCCCCAATGGGTGTCGTCTAGACTGCTCGCCCGGCAATGCTCGGCTGCCACCCACGCCTCGGCATGGTATCGCGTCACAACGTCACCGGTGTTCGCCACTTGAAACCATTGAAACGCAGCCCCCAATAATCTTGGATCCCACTGACTGCGATCCTGTTCCTTCAAGAGCAACATTGCCCCACTGACATCGATGCGGGCTTCAAGCCGCGCGGCATGAAACAACAGTAGTGCCAAGAGCGCCGCCGATTGTGGTCCTTGCGTCTGAGGATGCTCGGCTAAGACGTGCGCCAAGCGAACTGCTTCTTCACACAGCTCTTCGCGAATCAGTGTGTCCGCGATAGATGAACTGTAGCCTTCGTTGAATAGGAGGTAGATCACCGACTGCACATCGGGCAAGCGCTCCTGGATTACATGGGAAGCAAGTTCGTCGACACCCGGCGATGACGATTTCAATAAGTTCTTTGCCCTGGTAATTCGCTTCGCAACGCTGGCTTCAGTGGTCAAGAGTGCCCGCGCAATTTCGAGATTTCCGAAACCGCACAGCGTCTTGAGGGCCAGCGCAATCTGCGACTGTGCCGGCACGCTCGGATCGCAGCAAACGAAAATCATTCGCAGCAGATCGTCTTGCAGACGCGTCTCGTCGAAACCGAGTTCCACCGAGTCAGTTTCAGCCGCAACATCAAACGCAGGATCAAGCTCGTTCCATCGCCTGTCCCGCCGCAACACATCGAGCGCGAGATTCGACGCAACCCGATGCAGCCATGCTGTCGGATTATTGGGAATACCTCGCAACGACCACGAACCAAGCGCCCGTTGCAGCGACGATTGAACAACGTCCTCAACCACTTCCCAATGCCGCATGCCAAATTTGCGTGTCAGCGACGCCACCAGCCGAGCGTACTCGTGCCGAAAAAAGTGGTCGACCAGGCGACGCGATTCAGACTCACCCGTCAAGCAGGTTGAATCCGAATCGCG
>BQJS01000405.1 GCA_021604825.1 Phycisphaerae bacterium
CCAATGGGTGTGAAGTAGCGGGTCAAATAAATGAGCGCCTCTTCCGAGTCGATCCCAAAGACGCTGTCGAAGCCAAACACCAGTTCGATCAGCGCTCCATACAGGACGATCGGGAGCCCTAACATCATGGCTGCACCCACGTAACTAAAAATGACGGCGGATTTCGAGGATTTTAGAAACGACGAAAACGCGACACCGATTGCGATGCACGTGATGCTGGTACTTGCGATGAGCCCGACGAGCGCGGCGAAGGTGGCGATTTCGGTGCCCACGGTGAAGAATGTTGAGGCCGCCATCACGGGCATTGCCGCGAGGAGTACGAACAGAAACAGCCCGGTATGCGCGCCCCATTTTCCGAGCACGATCCCCCAAGGCGGCACCAAGGTTATGGATAACATTTCCATGGTCTCGCGTTCGCGTTCCTGCGTAATCGCGGCGGCGCCGTAGGGCGGCATCACCATGACGATCCAAACGTAGGAGAGCATCGTGAAGACCACGAGAAAAGACTCGGCGGCGGATTGCACCATGAACGGCGTCATATCGCGGTCCGGCCAATACGCCAGAATGAGTATGGCGAGCAGACCCGCATACAGTCCCAACAAGACGCCACTGCGCCGTTTGCGCATTGTGCGAATGAGGTCGCGCCGCCACAACGCCGCCGTGGGTGCAAAGTGCCCGGTGATCATCGGTCCTGCATCCGGTACCGGCTAAGCACAAAAGCAGATACGCCATAACACGTCGCAATGATCGTGAGCGCAACCGCGGTATTCAAGAACCAGAGCTGATCGGTACGGGATTCCAACGCCGCGCTCGTTGGATTTAACAGTCTCAGCGCATCCAACCAATCCAAATTGACCTCTTCCAGATCATTGCGATAGTACCGCTGGTTATACGACACGCGTCCATAGCGAAAACGATCCCGCAGAAAGTCAATGAACATATTCAGTACAAGGTAAGTGAACGCGACGATGCCGTAGGACGTGATGAGCGCGCCCAGGGTTCGTTTGGCGAACAGGGACGCCGTCAGGGAAACCGCGACACAAAATGCGGCCCACACAAGACCGGTGAGCACGCTGGCGGAGAGTTCCGGCAACGCCCGCACGCCGATGAATAGCAGCGGTATGGACGCCACCAGCACGGCAATTATGACGGGAGACAAGACGATGAATCCGGCGCCCGCCTTACCAATGAGGATTTGACGCGGATGCATCAGCGTCATTCGTATCATGTCCATGTTCCCCATTTCGAGTTCTTTGGTGAACGAATTGGCGACCAGCGCGGGTGCAAAGAGCATCGTCACAAAATATTGGACCGCGGCCCACTGACTGATGATGATCGCATCCGATTCATGGCTGTCGTACAGCACGGGAAACAAGGCCCCGATAAAAAACATGGCGAACACCGCCAAGCACAGGCGCATCAAGGTAGTCATGCGGCTAAACAAACCCCAACGCACTTCGCGCACGAACATCGGATTGCGCGAATCTTCTATCGGCGCTTTTCGTTTGAGGGGATCAATGAGGTAGTAGGGAAACTGTTCGCGACGGGCCCGCAGAATATCCAAATCGTCAATGGGTTTTTCGTTGTCGATGACGCCGTGTGGATCGCGATTGCGCAGCCAGCGCATCGTGAGCATGCCGAACGCAAGCCAAAACGGTACCTGGATGAACACCGAGACCAGGATCCACCACCCCGACCAATTGCCGTCAAAAATTAGTATGATCGCGCTCACCGGCGATACCAGGGCAGGCAAATTTCCGTAACTGACAATGTTGAGGAATTCGGTTCGAACCGGACCGTAGGTGCCATTGGATAAGGAGTTGTAAAACGGGGTCAAGTATCCAGCGAATTCGAGCCCGGTAAGTACCAGTGCGAATACCACGGGCGAAAGAAATGCAACAACGGTGAATGCGTACGCGCCAATCACCGCCCAAATGGTCTTTCGGAAGAATGCCGAACTGGCCAACCCCGCGAGAGCGCACGTCAGGGCGACGGTCGCAAGCACCACGAAGACTTGAAGGATGACGGTGATTTCGAGCCCAACGCCGAACAGCGTGGTACCGATCGCCGGAGCGACAGCAATGATCAGCAGAGTGAAAATCCCGATCGCGTTAATCAACTTGGCGAAAACGATGCCGGAACCGCGCACCAGGCTCATGCGAAGCAATTCCAACGTGTCTTGTTCCCGTTCGGCGACGATTGCGCCCGCCGCGACCGATGGAATGAACAATACGCAGCCACCGAGGAGCACAATGGACAGTCCGCCGAGAATTTCCGTCATCTGATTTGAAACCATCGCGGGCGAGGACGAAGTTTCAGGCCAGCTAATCCAAACGACGCCGATACTGCACACGACGAGCAGCGTGAGCGCCACCATGATGCGAATTCGGCGCAACGAGGTAAGCAGTTCGCGCTTGACCAGCGCTTGGAACGGAAACATCCGTGATCCCCCTAGATGCCGCCTTTGGTCAAGTGGAGGAAAACGTCTTCCAGCGTGCCTTCGTCATGCTCGAAGAAGAGCACTTCGACCCCATCCGTCACGAGCCGTTTGAGGACTTGCGATAGTTCCGTGCGTTCGATCGCCGCATCGAATTGAAACTCGTTTCCCGACCGTTCGATATCCGTGATCCCGGGCGTGTCGTTCAGAATTTTTTCGGCATCGTCCGCCCCGTTCAAGACGACGAGGCGCATTTCGAGTTCCTGGCGCAAATTGTCGAGCGTATTCTTGAAGCTGCCGGCGTGGACCAATTCACCGCGTTCGATAATGGCGATCTTGTTGCACATATCCCCCAATTCGGAAAGGATGTGGGACGAAATGAGAACAGTCTTCCCCATTTCCTGCAACGTCTTCAGCAACTCACGCATTTCAATGCGCGCGCGTGGGTCGAGCCCGCTGGCCGGTTC
>BQJS01000406.1 GCA_021604825.1 Phycisphaerae bacterium
GCCTTGCCGCATTGACACCGCGTCGTTGATCGCGGTGATAAATCGACGTGCCGAACGCAATCGCCCGATACTCGGCACCAATGTGTCGCCGCTCGCCGTCCGAATCCAACACCGTACCGACATCCCTTGAACGACATTCGCGACGAACGCAATCGCGAGGACCAGAGCCCCCATCAAGGAAATTACCGTACCGACAAGCGCCCCGGTGATCGGTGATTGTGCGAACACCGCCGCCAAACCCGCCCCGCTTATTGCACCCGCCAACGTCCCCGCGCTAAACACCCGCGCGTCGTCCGTCTCGCAGTAAAACGTCGATTGAATGTCGTCGAGATACAACCGCCGATACGTTTCTCCGTATCGCGACCGCCGCACCATCAGTATGTGATCCGGCCCCAAATACGCCCGATGGCGATAGAGAAACCGGCCATCGGTCGACGTATTGCCCGCGCCGGGCAACCGTGTATATTCGATTGGCGCCGACACTATGCCATCATTCCCAAGACGAGAAAGAAGAAGAACGTCACGATCAATACGAGTTGTGTGCCGGCGATCAATAGCGCGAGAATCAGCCGCCAACGGCCACGCCGAACCACGCTCGTTTCTGCGTTCCAATACTGGACACAGAGGAACAGCACCATCGGTGCCGTAAACACCGAACTCCACCAAAACAGTGGAATGATCGGAACCACTGCCAAGTCCAACGCCACCGCATCCGGCAATGCGCGCTGCGAATCCAGCCCGGTTCGTGCATCGGATTCGTCGGAGGCCAAACACCCCGGACACACATGCCGGTCACCCAACTCAATATCGCAAAGCGCACACAAAAATCGGCCACACGTTTCACACGGGATTACCGCGGCCTTTTCGGGGTGGTAAAAGCAACTGCTTTGACCGTCAATGAGCAACGCGTCGCCGGCGCGTCCCCGCTGCGGCGGTTTCAGCAATGCAGGAAACAGCAGCAGTCGCGCATGCGCGCCGCACTGATCGCAACGCACTTCGTCGCCGCCAACCGCAGGCAGTGAACTATGGCAACGCTGGCAAATTACCGCGTCCACGACGACGTCCCAATCCTTCCGCAAACCACCACGTTAAGACACAATCACCCGCGTCGAACAAATGTGATCGTGTAACGTGCGTTTTTCATCATCGAATGCCGCGATAATGTAGCCGATGTAGCAGGTGAGGCCGCTGATCCAGGTCGCCCAGAACCGGCCAAATGCGCGCCAATACGTGATCTTGCTCCCGTCCGGGCGGACCACTTTCAAGCGCAATAACATCTTCCCCGGCGTCGCGCCATACCGCCCGAGAAAAAATGTTTGATACCCACACTGAATCGCCCAACTACCCAGGGTATAAATCACCTGCCAAAGGATCTCCGCCCCGTTTTGTAACCCATTCTGAGCAAACGGAAAAATCAAGGCCGCCGAACCGGCCGCAACGCCGCACGCAAAAACCATCATGATCAAACCGTCGACCAACGCCGCGACGAATCGGATCCAAAATCCCCCGTACATCATGCCGGGGAGCGGAATGCCTTCTTTCAACCGTTGCACGAATTCCGGTTTACATTCCGCGCAGACGTACGTCCCCTGATACTCAATTGCATCGCCTGGAGGAACAATCCGATTGCACATCGTGCACGCGACCTGCGCACCTTCAAATGCGCCGGACGAGGACGAGGAAACTTGCCCGTAGGTGCGCCAATCCGCCATCGACTCATTCCAGACCAGCGTGGATGCGAGGATCTTCCCCTCGGACGCCAATGCGCTGAACTCTTCGTCCGAAAATGGACCGATCTGATTTTGACCTTCAGCGTAATACCACGTAGCCACGTTCAATTACTTTCTGAGTTGAGGCGCGGAAAAATTGGTTGCGGACATCATGAGTAACGTAGCATAGCCCAGCGGCCCCGGTCGCTCAACGCATGGAGGAAAGCCCATGAATAAACGGCGGATCAATACGCTAATGGGCGTCGCGACGGCGGCGGTCATTGGCCTACTGATGGTCACCGTCGTCACGGATATGCGATCGAAACCGGATCTGGATACCACCGGCAAATTCGGGTATATCGACCGCGACGGCAATGTCGTCATCGAACCGCGCTTCGACCTTGCCGCCAGCTTTTCAGAAGGCCTGGCCGCCGTGCGGCTCGGCGGGAAAACGGGGTATATCAATGCCGCAGGCAAAATGGTCATCGACCCTATCTGGACCGACGGCGGCCCTTTCAATGACGGACTCGCTGCCGTTAGTTCGGATGGCGTATTCGGATTCATCGACACTGACGGCGTCCTCGTCGTCGCACCCCGCTTTGGACGTGTCGGCCGATTCTCCGGCGGTATCGCATTGGTCATGGAAGACGGCCTATACGGATACATCGACCCGCGCGGCACCTATGTCATCGAACCGCAGTTCCAATCCGCTCGATCATTTTCCGAAGGGCTGGCCCCCGTAGCCATCGAAAAACAATTCGGCTACATCAACACCAAAGGCGATCTCGTGATCGAACCCGCGTTCGCCCGCGCTGGCGATTTCTCCAACGGCCATGCACACGTATTCGACGGTACCCAATGGGGCTTTATCGACCGCGAAGGAAACCTGACTATCCAACTCGCGTTCGATGACGCGCGACCCTTCGTCGACGGACTCTCCCCGGTGCGACAAGGCACCCGTTGGGGATTCGCGGGTGAGGACGGCAAACTCGTCATCGCGGCCGACTTCTTCAAAGTCAAAAACTTTGCCGATGGCGTTGCACCCGCGAAGAAAGAATCTGACTCGCTATACGGGTTTATCAATCGAAAAGGCGATTGGGTAATCGACCCACAATTCCGAATTGCCGAACCGTTCGCCGAAAACCTCGCCTGCGTTCGGTGGCCCTAATCCCTCCGATTGTTTACTACGAAC
>BQJS01000407.1 GCA_021604825.1 Phycisphaerae bacterium
CGCTTGGTTTCCGGAGCAGCCGCTCATGTCGGAAATGATGGGCAGGAACACCGCGAGTGCGATGACGGAAGAGAGCGTTTCTTCGTAGTACGCGATGACGCTCGCCGCGATGACATTCAGCACGATGTTAATGCTCAACCACGACAAGCGGCGTGACGACCGGCGAAACAATGGCATCGAACGCAACTCTTCACCGCCGACGATACCTTGGCTTTTCAGGTAGATGTCGTCCGCCCGCTCACCCACCGCTTCGTGTACGCTTTCTTGCGTGACCACACCGAGAAAGCGTCCTTCCTCGTCGGTCACCGGCGCCGCTAAAAACGTGTACTTGTCGAAGAAATCTTCCAAATCAACCAACGGTGACGTGTCCACCACCGTGATCGGCCTTTTTCGCATCACGGATTGAACATCCGTCTTTCCGGATTGCAGGAGCAAGTCGCGCAACGGCAATACCCCAACCAACGTTCTATCTTCGGCAACCACGTACGCATACTGGACATCATACGCCCGGTACTTGTCCGCGTTGTCCCGCAAGTCCTGCAAGACTTCGCCGACCGTGAAGTGGTCGGGATACGCCAAGTACTCCGTGACCATCAAACCACCCGCAACGTCACTGTTGTATTGCGTCAGCAGACGCGCGTCTTCAGCCGCCTCCGGTTCCATGACGCGGATGATTTCTTCCATCCGTTCGTCGTTAATGACTTCAAAGAGGTCGGCGGCCTCCGAGCTTTCCATTTCTTCGATAATATCGGCGGCATCGTGCGGGGCCATGGATTCAACGATGGATGCGGCTTGCGCGTCGGGCATCTCTTCAATCAGGCGCGCCGCCGATTCATTGTCGAGCAATTCCAAGATGGCTTGCCGCTCGTCGGCGCTCAGGCGTGCGAGTGCGCGGCCTGTTTCCCGGACTCCGAGACGCAAATATTCTTCGCCAATTCGGGCGACGTCCCGGGTTTGAGCCAGCACAGCAAGCGTGCGCCACGGCGCGTTTTCTAGTTCTTCACTGGATTCCATGTTTGGCGGAAGTAATCCCTTCTTGAGTTCACGTGCTGGGGCGTCGTTCAATTACCAACGTACTGTACATTAATTACGGCGCGGTGCCCGGAGTTGCTTGTCGACGCTTCCGCTATGGGCAATCTATCGCACGACGCCCCGCCATCCACGGCACTTTGTCCTTCCTGGTCAATTCAGCATCAATTGGCGCGTGAAATGCCTTTATTTTTGACCTGTCCACGCGGTACCATCTTCCTTTGGTGAACCGTCCCGGCTGCGCATCTATTTGGGGGTATTCAGAAGCCGGGAGACCCGTTGGAGAGAATGCCGTGTCCGTAGATGTTTCGAACGCCACCGATGCCATTACCGCTTACCTCGCCAAGACCGATCCGGACAAAATCGATCCGGGCTTTCTTGGATACTTGGGCAATCTGACCGCCGTGGCCGCACAAGCGCCGGGCATTGCACGGTCCATTGTAAAAGAACTCGCGGATCAGCGTGCAAACCTAAAACTGATTGCCAGCGAAAACTATTGCTCGTTGGCGACGCAGCTTGCGATGGGCAACTTGCTCACGGACAAGTATGCGGAAGGCTACGCGGGGCACCGCTTTTACGCCGGTTGCGGCAATGTCGACGACATCGAAGCGTACGCCGCGGAACAAGCGTGCACGTTGTTCGGCTGCGATCACGCATTTGTACAGCCGCATAGCGGCGCGGACGCGAATCTGATTGCGTTCTGGGCGATCCTCCACACGCGCGTTCAGATACCCGCGATGGAGAAGCTGGGCGAGTCCAATCCATCCGCATTGTCCCGAGAAGATTGGAACACGGTGCGCGAAGCAACCGGCAACCAGCGCATGCTCGCCATGGACTATTACTCCGGCGGCCATCTCACCCACGGGTATCGCCACAATGTCTCCGCGCAAATGTTCGATTGTTACAGCTACGGCGTTGATCGTGAGACCAGCCTGATCGATTATGACGCGCTGGAAAAACAGGTCAACGAGGTCAAGCCGTTAATTCTGTTGGCCGGGTATAGCGCCTACCCGCGATCCATTGACTTCAAACGCATGCGCGCAATGGCCGATGCCGTTGGCGCGGTATTTATGGTCGATATGGCCCATTTCGCCGGACTCGTCGCCGGGGGCGTGTTCGAAGGCGACTACAATCCGATTGCGCACGCCCATGTCGTCACGTCAACGACACACAAGACGCTTCGCGGCCCCCGTGGTGGCGTGATTTTGTGCAACGAAGAGTTCGCCGAGGCCGTCGACAAGGGCTGCCCGCTGGTGATGGGCGGGCCGTTGCCCCACGTGATGGCGGCGAAAGCGGTTGCGTTTACAGAAGCGAACAAACCGGAATTCAAGGAATACGCGAAACGGATTGTCGAGAACAGCCGTGCGTTGGCGGGTGCATGTGTTGCGGAAGGGCTTGACGTCGTATCCGGCGGCACGGACAACCATTTGCTGCTGATCAACGTGACCGGTTTCGGATTGACGGGCCGGCAGGCGGAGAGCGCTTTGCGCGAATGCGGCATTACCTTGAACCGGAATTCGCTGCCCTACGATGCGAACGGTCCGTGGTACACAAGCGGGCTGCGCGTGGGTACGCCCGCCACCACAACGTTGGGCATGAATGTTGATGATATGCGCGAAATCGCGTCGGTGATCAAACTCGTGTTGGCGAATACAACCCCGACAACAATTGCGTCCGGTGATAACGCCGGCCAATCGAGCAAAGCCAAATACACGATCGAACAACAGGCCGCGGACGACGCACGCAAACGTGTCGCCACCCTGCTCGACCGGTTCCCGGTGTATCCGGAAATCGATCTAGCCCTGTTGCAGTCGTTCTTCGGCTAAATTCTCCGCCCGTTTGGCGCGTGGCTAGATCAGTTTGGCGACG
>BQJS01000408.1 GCA_021604825.1 Phycisphaerae bacterium
TTTGGCGGCAAGAATTCCGAAGCGCACCATGCGGCCGTCGTAGGCGACACCGTCGGCGATCCGCTCAAGGATACCGTTGGCCCGTCCATCAACATTCTCATCAAGTTGATGTGCGTAATTTCGTTGGTGCTTGCGCCGCTATTCGCCTAGCCCATACCGTTAGAACTTAATGCAGCGGCCCCGGTGAAAACCGGGGCCGCTTTCGTTTATACGGTCAACATTCGGCTTACGAAAGGGAACACCCGATACCACCTTAAAGTGCGATCGCGATAATGAACCGTTGGGGATCCCGATTTGCTGAACTGCGGACAGCCTGCTGCACGTTTGCCTACAACTGTCGTCCTGAGCTCGCGCAGGGTCTTCCCAGGTATTACGACGCCACGTCGACCGCGCATCGCGCGCACGGGAACATTCAATCTAACGTTCGCTACTGCACTTTCGACCCGGCGTAGGCAAAGGGCTGTGCGGCAGCACGAAATGTTGAACGCGCGATTGGGGAACGATCCACCCATTGCGTCATGAACGGAGCTGCGCCGTAGTACAGCCTTATCGCCAGCTTACCCGGCGCATTTGCGGCGAGTACTTGATCGCGGAACGCGCGCAACTTTGCGAGCGTTTCCGGATCACCGGCAAACGCTTTCGTCGCCGGACAACTACTCGTTGGCGCGGGGCCCGACCCTGTGCCTTTTAGAAACGGTTCCACGGTCGGGAAAAAATCGCGAAATGATGAATACCAATCAACATTGCCCGCCGTGTTTACGCACGAATGGAACGGTCCGTTACTCAATGTGCCAATGACACGATAGTCGGAAGACGCAAGTAATAAGGGATTGCCCGACGACCCCGGTTCGGTGACGCCATCGGTCCACTGAACTTTTGTCTGCAAACGAAAGGAACCCGAGGACTGATCGACGCCGGCGACTTCACCTTTCGAAATCCGCATGTGCGTGCCATCGGGGAAATGGATGCCCGCAAGGGAAGCATCAATCGGCGGTGTCCCTGTCTCCCAACCGAGAAACGTGCGGCCAAACGGTCCGCTCGGAACCTGATTCAATTCCAACAACGAAATGTCTAACTCGCTGTCCGTCGCCTTTAACGACACGCCTTGGCTGCGCGGCAACACCGCCAGCGACGGCGGGTCATTCGTGCCACATGCGGTGGCGCGATAATCCCACACCACGTCGATCTGTTCGGCGCTTGCGGCACGCGGTACGCAATGCCACGACGTGAGGTATAACGGCTCGAAAATACTCGTGTCCGGATTGTTGACAAGCGCGCCGGAGCACAACGCCGAATCCCCTCCGCCGATCGGGACCACCAAGATACCAACGCCTGTAGCGACGCTGAGTAAGGTGGGGTCCGTTTCGCACGCGATGTTCACATTGCAGGACAGTTCCTTGGCGACTTCCGCAAATTCGCGGTAAAAATGCGATACAGCCACCACCTCAACCTGAGGTCTAACCGCTGACGTCGTTCGGGTAAGAAGTACCGCGGTATCGCCTTCGATCGTCGGCAACCAACGGCCGCCTTCAACATGATCGGCGGCGCCGTAAGGACCAAACGCGCGTGGCCCCGTCGGATCGATTACCCATACCTCGTCGGCCTCCGACAATTGCGACATATCGACTTGGATACGAAGTCCGAATGCATCGGCTGAAACGATCGCGGCGGAATACGTTGTATACCCGGCGTCCGGGGTGCCCACGTCAAAGAGTGTGTCAGCATCCCACGCAAGCGCCACGCCTCGGCCTACCCGCAACATCTTGAATTCGGAATCTTCTTGCCGCAAAAATGCGTTCAACCCGTCAAATGTGTCAATGACATGCACCCGGCCGACGGAATCAAGATAGGATGCCGCCTCCGCCTGAGGCATCGCGTGCAGCGAAGAGGCGAGTCGGCTTTGACTCGTAATCGGGGGCATTTGGGCGTGGTCCGCGGACAGTTGCGCGGTCGCAGCTCCCGCCGCGGCCAGACATAACGCCAGCGCGGTGATTTGTCGCCATTTACCCAAAGCAGCCGCCTCCGTGCCGGCCAGAACGCAGATCCATCCTGGATAATAAATAAAACACCGCCCACCGGTGTATCATTCGCAAGAAAAAACATCCCCATCCACTCAACAGACTACCACCGAGCGGCCCCAACGTTATCTTATATAATGACAAACAGTTACATTATTTGCAACTTTAGCCTTAAATAGTCAATAAATAACATCGCCGTGCTTTCATTTGGGGGAACCGATACCCTAGCCCATTAGAAGCAATTCCTAGGAAATCCATGATTTGAACCTTGAACAATTCAATCTGGTCGCCATTGTTGGTACGACAGCGTCGGGCAAGACCCGGCTAGGGGTCCAGCTCGCCCGGCGGTATGGCGGGGAAATCATCTCCGCCGATTCCCGCCAGGTCTACCGGGGACTCGATCTGGGTTCAGGCAAGGATCTCGTGGAATATCGAACCGGCGGCGCACCCGTGCCCTATCATCTCGTCGACAGGATCGATTTATCTGACGAGTACAATGTCTTCGCGTTTCAGCGGGATTTTTTCCGAACGTTTGAAACCCTCATCGCGCGCGGCGTGCTACCCGTCGTCGTAGGCGGCTCCGGCCTTTATCTTGAAGCGGTGCTGAGCAACTACCGGATGGTCGAGGTGCCCGTTGATGACGCGTGGCGTGTCGAAGCCGAAACAATGGGCGGCGAGGAACTAGAAGCACGGCTTCGGGAAACGAAGGGGGCACTCCACAACACCACGGATTTGACCGACCGTTCACGCACGATTCGCGCCATCGAAATTGCGGAGTATTCCGCACAGCACGACCCGCAAGCGGCGCCGGAGATTCGTCCGCTCCTGATCGGGGTTCGCTGGGACAAGGACACACTGCACCAGCGTAT
>BQJS01000409.1 GCA_021604825.1 Phycisphaerae bacterium
CCGGCAATCCGACGCGTACCTTCGCCAAACTCGATTCGTGCACGTCGACATTCGCCATAAACTTGTCCGTCGTCGGCAGGTGAATCAGTTCTTGGCGTTCACGAACCATCGAACCTTCTTGCAGCGGCTCTTCGCGGCCGCGATAACTGTCTTTGCCCGATGTCGCATAAACCACCGTTCCCGCGGCGGGCGCATAGATCTTCGTCGCTTCTAGGTTGCGCTTGTGTTCTTCCAGCTTGGATTTTTGCCGGGTAAACTCCAACTCTTTCGCCTTTAGCGTCGCTTCCGCCTGGACCACATCGGCCTTCGCCTTGCGCGTCGCCCGCTCCAGCGCCATCTCTGCCTGACTCACGCTGCTTTCGAGTTCGGCCATGGTCCGCTTGTACGTAAATTCCGTCAGGACCATCTTCGATTCTTCGGCAAGCTGTACATTGAGCTGAGCCCGCAGTGCCGCCAACCGGTCACCCTCAAGTTCGTCCGCCGTAATGAAATCCTTCTCCGCCAAACGCTCGGAACCGCGCAGCGTATTCTCCGCACGGCTCAGGTCGCCCAGCGCCAAGGTCACTTGCGCCTCCGCATCTTTAATCTGAGCCGGAAAGTCGCCCTCAACAAATTTCGCTAGATCCAACTTCGCCAGTTCGTACGCCAGTTCGGCCGCGTCAACGTCGCTCTTCGCCTGATTTTCCGTTACCGCAAATTGTTCCGTCGCCGTTATCAGGGATGCATCCGCATTCTGAACCGCAATCTCCTGATCAACCACCAAGTCCTCAAATTCGCTCGCATCAAGCTGAATCAGCAGATCGCCTTCCTCAACTTCCACCCCCTGATCGACCAACCAAAGCACCGCGACACCGCCCCGGGTCTGGACTTCGCTCTTCACCACGACCACGTCTTGTGAAGCAATCGCCCCGGAGACGTTCACCGTAATGGGGAGTGGCCCTCGCCGTGCGGCGAAGGTTGCCAGTGTGCCATCGGGCACCTCGTCGCCCTGGATGCGCGCCATGACGACCCCGCCCAGCGCGACGACAATCACGCCGCCCAAAATCACGACGGCGATACCCATCCGATTAAGTTTTCGCAGATTCATCAATGTACCTCGTGGAGCTCGGTTACGAAGCCGGGGAGGCTCCCTTGCTTCCTAAGTATAACGTATTCAGTAGGTTTCGCGCGAAACGGGGCCGCGCGCACCATTCTATGCCAACAAGCGCACGATTCAATGCCGCGTACTAACCTCGCTTTGAATTAGTGCCTACCCGCTCAAGACTGGTTACACCCCATTTCGACCCTCAATCCAGCGGAAGTGGCCCAATCACAAAGGTTTGCCGGGTTCCGTCCGGTGCAAGGGCGGGCACGGCGATCGCCGTACCCTCCCGATTCCAACACGGCGCAGGATCGATCCGCAACGGGCCGGAGCGATACGCCCCATACTCGAAAAGCGGCGAATGAAAGTGGCGCCCCGATTCGAGCTCCATGAACGTATACCGGTCCATCCCTTCAAAACGGTGACCATTCACCAGCCACCGGCCGTCCGGCGACAGGGACACATCCGCGCCTGGACTCGGTAGCGCGTCTTGAGTTCCAATTGTCTTCGCGACCGAATTCGTGTGTGGATCGAAGAGCACCTGATTACCGTCCAACGCTCCGACAATGAGGCCGCCCGGCGCCCATTCCGGATGACCGCCAACATGCTTCATGGGAATTCTCAGGTCACGCCCATCAGTATTCATGGTAAATGGAACATCAATTCGTGTCGCACGCGTTCCGCTACTGTCCCAGCCGCCACGAACGTAACAAAGGACTTGATCGTTTTCGCGACTCCACAACGTGTGGTTGATAAACAATCCCATTTCCGAAACTTGTGGATAGCTCGCTCGAATCTGGTCCGCAAGCTCCGCGTATGAAATCAGCAGCGTCCGAACACCCGTCGTAACATCGACCTTGAACACCCCATCGGTGTCCGGGTGTTTCTCCCCCTCGGTCGTATCGAGCGCGCCGGGATAACCGGTCACCGGCCGAAGTCGGCCCAGTCGTCCATAGTTAATCGCGAGGAAGGATCGGCCATCGCGGGAGACGCCGCTGTTCCCAATCGGAACATCGTCAAACCGGTATTCCCGCACCCGCGCGCGCTTGGCCACGTCGTACAACACACAAAACACCGCGTGCGTCTCGGGATCGCGGTCATTAAAGAAAAACTGAGTGTCGGGCGCTTGTGGATTCCAATACAGCATCGTCCCTTGCTGAAAATTCCAGGCCCGCGTCTTCTCCACGTTCTCCACACGGTAGTCGTTTGCCGTGTCGATCAGCACGATATCCGCCGGCTCACCCGGCTCCGGCATCCGATCCTGGAACCCCGTCCGCAACATCACCAGATGCCGCCCATCCCCGCTCCACGGCGTATTCCCCACATGACCGATGTAGCCATAGAAATGGTGCTGCGGGCCGTGGGTGATTTGGCGAACACCGAGGTCGGTGGCGTCGGCCATGCCCCAAAACGCCAGCATTACCATCGCCACTATTCTTTTGCGTATCATCCGGCGCCCCTTATCATTTGAAAGATTTGCCGTGCGGAACTGTCGACGGGATTCGTGCCGACAGGACCGAAGGGGTATTTCCAGCATTATAACGGGCCAACCACTCGGAGGGGCGAACATGACAGACAGCGCAGGCGCGTTGAAATCGACCATTAGACGGTGGACCTTGCTGCTCGGCGTGCTGCAGATCACAGTGGGCTGCTGCGTCGGGTTCATCCCGCCCAGCGCGGTTGAGTGGTTTCGCGGTATCGTCATGGCGCACATCGAATTCACGGTAAACGGCATCCTGATGATTGTGCTCGGCCTCCTGGTCCGCGAACTTTCCTTAAATGCGCCCCTACTCAAGGTCTGGTT
>BQJS01000410.1 GCA_021604825.1 Phycisphaerae bacterium
ATGCGACAAACGCGCCACCCAGCACCACGAAGAGACTCGCATACGCCTTTTGTTCGCGACTTAGGGTGTCGTCGGGCGGGTCGATATTTTCCCACGCCAGTGCAATGCGCCGCCGCCGTAGGATTTCTGCATGCCGGGTGAACAAGCGCGGCGAATGAACGAGCATATAGCTTGCCGCAAAGCTATACAGACCAATCTTTAGGTTCATACCGATTAGTGCGCACATGCCAACCAATACCAAAAGCGAGATCAATATCCGGCCTAGAAGATGCACACGGGTTTTGCGTATTTCGCGCGTTCGCAACGCGCGAAGTCGTGCAGTTCTCGTTAGAAAATAGAGGTCGACATCGTGGTCCAATTGCCGCCGGTCGATAGGTCGCGTCCACCATGCGCACGCTGCTCCGCTAATGCCCCCGAACACCAGCGCCAACCAGGGCCGGGCAAAGATCATCTCGAAAAGCCAAGGCACCGCAATGTCGGTTGGTGCAGACTCAACAATCGGCGCCAATACCGACGAAAGCAAAAAATAGAGATAAACGACCATCCCGATCGCAGGCACGCAAACGGCCAACGTCGTACTCGGATGCGACCCCAACGGATAGCGCTCCAGTCGTTTCCTGTCGATGGTCGGCGAAGGGTCCATTGGCTCACATTGTACTACACCAAGATGTGAGTCATCTGTGGACTGGAACCCCACGGAAGTGAAGACGCTAGGTTTCACCACCGTGGTAAGAAAGCACGAGCAACGGCAATTGGACTACGTCTTGGGCTCGTCTTGCCGTCGCGCCAGCTCATCCAATGCTTCCGTCCAACGCGGCTCGTCCGGCTCGAGCGTACGGCCCTGGTCGAGCAATTCCTGGTACTGATTGTCGTCGACTCTTCGGAAGAAATACGCGGCATTCCATAGCACGTCGGCGTCGCCGGGATTGTTCTTGACCTGGTCATGCCACAACTCGGCGATTGCCGGATAGTCCGGATCTTCAACCTTAAACGGCATTGCGGTACGCGCGATTTCGGTGTACACATGACCGGGTAGATGCTCGATGAAATATTGGCCATGTGGAAGTTGACGCTTCATTGCGGCGGCCGCACGTTCGACATCTTTGGCTTTGCGTGCGTCGCGATAGGGTTTCCAGTAGAACCCGATCAATTTCAATCGCGCAGCGTGATCGGAAGGCGCCTCCTCCAACCGGCGTTCGAGTGCGTTCGCTTCGTCGGCATCGAGCTTACTGCCGGCGTAGTGCAACCCTAGCGCATCAAATTCTTGGAAGGGACCCGCTTCCATTTCGTATACGAGAAACACCGCGAAAGCAACAAAACCTACAGCAGATGCCCAATGAAGACCTACCATCAGCTTTTGTCTAAACGAAAATCGATCGTTTGGCGGATCGACACCTTCCCAAGCCAGCGCGATGCGCCTCCGCCGCAGGATTTCAGTTCTAAGTGCGCAGTTTCGGGGCAATACGCTCAGGCAAATGACGACAACGAAGCCAAGCCCGATGAGATGAAAACTCGTATTGAGCAGAAAGCATAGCGCGAGAAGGCCTGTCCAGAATAGAACCAGGAAAAGCACGACAACAATTAGCTTTCGGACTCCGTATTTCTTCGAATTAAAACGCCGGTCTTTCTTCGCAATGAAGTAATTATTCACCGCAGTTTCGTCCAATTTGCTGCGTTTACCTCTCGCGACGAGAACATACACGACCCCGATCGCCGTTCCCGCAAACAGTGCCCATATCGGGTGACCGAGCAGCATCTTTAGAGTCCAGAGCTCGGGATAGTCCGACGGGAGATGTTCGACTAACGGGGCGAAGATGAACGACATGCGGAGAAAGAGGAAGGCGATTGTCATAAACGTGATCGCGATGGGGACTTGCGTGACGACCGGATCCAACAATAGTGGATACTGTTCGAGTCGCTTGCGATCGATAGTCGGCGATGCGTTCATCGAGCACTATTGTACTACACCGTCAAGGGCATGGAACGGCATAAACGCTTCTGATTTCACCACAAAGAAACCACCGCACAAAATTCTGGAGAACGGCGTTTCTTGGTGTCTTCGTGTCTTAGTGGTAAAGAAAGGCACGAGCAACGGCAATTGGACTACGTCTTGGGCTCGGCTTGCCGTCGCGCCAGCTCGTCCAATGCTTCCGACCAGCGCGGCTCATCCGGCTCGAGCATACGGCCGCGTTCAAGCAATTCTTCATAGACGACCTCGTCCGGCTTCTCAAAGAACAACGCTGCATTCCGCAGGACGTCGGCATCTTCGGGAAATTTCGTGATTTGCTCGCGCCACAGGTCTGAAATTTCCTGGTAGTCCGGGTCGTCTGTACTAAAGGGCATCGCACTTCGCGCGACTTCGGTAAAGACATGACCGGGTAGATGTTCAATGAAGTAACGCGCATGCGGGAGTTGGCTGTGCATCACTGCCGCCGCTCGCTCGACATCCTCTTCCTTCCTCGCTTCTTTATAACGCTCCCAGTGAAAACCAATCAGTTTCAGCCTCGCTTCATAATCGGACGGCGATTCTTTCAATTGGCGCTCAAGGGCAGCCGCTTCTTCAACACTCAGTAAGCCGCCCCGGTCATGCAGTGTCACTGCTTTTAGTCCGTCTGTCATTCTCGACCAACTAAACTCCGTTTCGGTCCAATTGATAGAGAGCTCCGCAAGAACGATAAGAGCACATCCAAGCGCCAAGCTGAATCCGACCCCAAATTTCTGCCCTACCGTGAAACGATCGTTTGGCGGGTCAACACCTTCCCATGCCAACGCGACACGTCTGCGCCATACGATCTCCGTTCGTAGCGCGCGATTGCGAGGTAAGGTATTCAACATGACGACCGCATTGAAACCGAATCCGATAGCGACATAGCTTGCGCTCAGC
>BQJS01000411.1 GCA_021604825.1 Phycisphaerae bacterium
CAACAACATAGACATGATCGTGGCTCAGGACATCGAGTTCACGGGTTCCTGCGAGTACGCTGATATCGTACTGGCGCCGAACTCCTGGGCTGAGTTTGAAAGTTACGAGATCACCTCCGCGTGTTCGAATCCGTTCCATCAGATCTGGGGCGGCACCGGCATTAAGCCTGTTTTCGACACCATCGACGACAACCTCATTCACCGTGAGTTTGGTCGGCGGCTGGCGGAAGTCACCGGTGACAAGCGGTTCGCCGATTACGTGAAAGTGTATGAAGGGGAAGCGCCCAACCGGACGAAGGCTCAGATCCGCCGGATCTTCACGACGGGAACCACCGGAATGGGTTACAACATCGACGATGTCATCAACGGCAAGTACGGCGAGCCGGGATGTTGTCTGTTGCTGTACCGGACCTATCCACGGACCCCCTTCTGGGAGATGTACACCGAGTCCAAACCGTTCTACACGCCGAATGGCCGCATCCAGTTCTACAACGATGAGCCTGAAGCGATTGAATGGGGTGAAAACTTCATCGTTCACAGAGAAGGTCCTGAAGCAACTCCTTATCTGCCGAACGTCATCGTATCCACGAACCCTTACATCCGTCCGGACGACTACGGCATCCCTGAAGACGAACAGGATCCCGATCTGCGTCACGTGCGGAACATCAAGAAGCCCTGGTCGGCGGTACGAACGACCAAGAACTTCTTGTGGGAGAAGGGATACCGGTTCTATTGCGTCACTCCGAAATCCAGACATACCGCGCATTCCTCCTGGGCCACCACGGACTGGAACATGATCTGGAACAACAACTTCGGCGATCCTTACCGAATGGATAAGCGGTCTCCGGGAGTTGGTGAGTGGCAGGTTCATATGAACCCGTTCCTGTGTAAAGACCTTGGAATCAACGACGGTGACTATGTATATTGTGACGCGAATCCCGCCGATCGACCGTACATGGGTTGGAAGCCGTCCGATCCTCGGTATAAAGTGGCGCGGCTGATGCTTAGGGCGAAGTACAACCCGGCATATCCGTACCACACCACCATGATGAAACATTCCTGTTGGGCTTCGACCGAGCGGTCTGTGAAGGCGGCTGAAGAGCGGCCTGACGGACGCGCGATGTCGATGACAACGCCATATCAGGCAAACTTTAGATATGGAAGTCAACAGTCCATCACGCGATCCTGGTTGATGCCGATGCATCAGACGGACAGTCTGTTCCATAAGGCAAAATCCAAGATGAAGTTCATGCATGGTTACGAGGCTGACAACCACGCGGTGAATGCAACACCGAAGGAAACGCTGGTTAAATTCTCGAAAGCCGAGGATGGTGGATTGCATGGTAAAGGTCTCTGGGAGCCCGTACGAACCGGGTACACGCCAGAGTCACCGTTGAAAGACCGTTTTGCCGAGATGTACCTTGCAGGTCAGTACATCCGCGTGAAGATTTAATCACGGGGGCGGGTCCTTGTGGGCCCGCCCTGCATTTTGGTGAGTTTAACGGAACTTAACACAGTAAGCTAAGGAGGTATTGATAATGCCTGAAGTTTATAACTGGCAACTGGGCCGGATGGCGACATACGTTTACGAGGAGAAACATCCGAAAGAGCAGTTCACGTTCGTGTTCAATACGAACCGGTGTATCGCCTGTCAGACGTGTACCATGGCTCATAAATCGACCTGGACCTTTTCCAAGGGCCAGGAGTACATGTGGTGGAACAACGTAGAAACGAAACCTTACGGTGGTTATCCGCAGTTCTGGGACTGGAAGATTCTGAAGATGCTTGAGCAGTCGAATCCGGGTCAGAACGTATGGAACGTGCGTAAGACGTCTAACAAGGCGATCCACGGCGTGTACGAAGGCGTGACGATTTTTGAAGCGCCTGCCAAGATTGGTTTGAACCAGCAAGCGGTCGGTTACGTACCGACGGACGAAGAGTGGCGCTTCCCGAACTTCGGCGAAGACACCGCTCATGGCCGTGAGTTCACGCAGTCACGCGAAGGAACGTTCGGCGGCGATAACGGCACGCGTTCGGTACTGCCCGAGCACAAAATCTGGTTTTTCTATTTGCAGCGCATCTGCAACCACTGCACGTATCCTGGTTGCCTGGCCGCTTGTCCGCGTAAAGCGATCTACAAGCGTCAGGAGGACGGCATCGTCCTGATCGACCAGTCCCGCTGCCGTGGTTACAAGAAATGTGTTGAGCAGTGTCCTTACAAGAAGCCGATGTTCCGCGGCACGACCCGGATCTCCGAGAAGTGTATCGCCTGTTACCCGAGAATCGAGGGACTGGATCCTTTGACCGAAGGTGATCAGATGGAAACGCGTTGTATGGCGGCTTGTGTGGGCAAGATTCGTTTGCAGGGCCTGGTGAAAATCGGCAGCAACGGTGAATGGGCGCATGATCCCGATAACCCGCAGTATTATCTGATCCGGGACCGTAAAGTCGCACTGCCTTTGTACCCGCAGCTTGGAACCGAGCCGAACGGTTATTATGTACCGTCGCGCCACGTTCCCCGGGCCTACTCGCAGCAGATGTTCGGACCTGGGGTCGATCATTCGATCGATCAGTACATGGTCCCGGACCGGGATCTGTTGGGAGTGCTTCAGCTCTTTAGAACCACCCAGCGCATCATCTTCAAATGGAAACGTGAGCCGGGTCCGAAGATATTCGAGACCAACATTCACGGTAAGAAGTTTGAGATGTATAACGATACTGTGATCGGGTTTAACCGGAAGGGTAAAGAGATCATCCGTGTGACGGTTGAGGAGCCCTTCTATGTACGGCCCGAGGAGCATCCCGGCGCGATTTAGGGAGAGTGAAGCAAAGGCGAAGCTCAACGTTTGGAAACTGAAGTGTGAGTGTGTCCGGC
>BQJS01000412.1 GCA_021604825.1 Phycisphaerae bacterium
GAATCCGCGCGCGCAAAGGCGTCGTGTTGGCCTCGGGCGGATTCATCATGAACCGCGAAATGATCGCCAAAGAAGCCCCGCATAGCCTCGCGGGACTTCCGCTCGGCACTGCGGGCGATGACGGCAGCGGCATTCAACTCGGCATCCGCGCAGGCGGTGCCACGGATAGAATGAACCGCGTCACCGCATGGCGGTTTTACAATCCGCCGGAGGGATTTGTTCACGGCGTACTCGTCGACCAACAAGGCCGCCGTATCTGCAACGAAGCGTTGTACGGCGCGGCGGTTGGCAGCAAGATGATCGAAGAACATGATGGAAAGGGCTATCTTATTCTCGATAGAACCATGTGGCGCAATTCCATTGGCCAAGTGTTTCAACAAACGGTCTTTTTCCAAAAGCTCCAAACGATTTACATCTATCTGCTCGGCCACAAACGAGCGGCGTCATTTGCACAGCTCGCGCAAAAAGCCGGAATCGATCCCGTTGGACTCGCGTTCACGCTTGAGAACTACAACGACATTGCACGGTCGGACCAAATCGATCCACTCGGCAAACCTGCGGACTATGTGCAACCCCTGGAACACTCGCCGTTTTACGCGGTCGATTGTTCGCTGGACACGCCCCACGCCTTTCCGTGCCCCGTGCTCACCCTCGGCGGATTGGTCGTCGACGAAAATTCCGGCTTGGTGAAACGTGAAAACGGAACCGTCATCCACGGACTCTACGCTGCGGGACGCACCGCAATCGGCATTTGTTCAGAATCGTACGTCAGTGGCCTGTCCATCGCCGACTGCGTCTTCTCCGGACGCCGCGCAGGCAAACACGCCGCATCACGTTGACTCCAATTGGTGATTCTGGTTCACTCCAACGAACCTTGCGATCATCATTATGTTCACACCGACGAAATCGAAAGATGACTACTTCTCGCTGAGCGAGCGCGGTGTGATCTGGACCATATGGCTGACGTATGGGTCGTTTTACTTCTGCCGGACCAATATTTCCGTCGCGGTGCCCGGCCTTGGAAGTTCCATCGCCGATGGCGGTGCGGGGCTCACGGGCGAAGAAATTGGCTACATTCTCGCATCGCTCAAGCTCACGTACGGCCTTGGTCAACTCGTAAACGGGCAATTCGCTGAGCGCCTCTCGCCACGATTTCTTCTCGCGTTCGGCATGTTGGCCTCCGCGCTGTTAAACGTGCTGTTCGGATTCAGTACCGGTTTCTACTTCCTTCTGTTTGTGTGGGCGTGCAACGGCTATTGCCAAGCGCTGGGCTGGACACCCTGCATGCGCGTCATGGGCAATTGGATTCCGTTCTACAAACGGGGCAGAGCCATCGGCTTCATCGGGACGGGGTACCAAATCACCGTGGGGTTGACGTATTTCATCGCGGGGCAATCATCCGAATTGCTCGGCTGGAGGGCAGCACTCTACGTCCCCGCTGCACTCTTGGCCGCCGCTGCGATCTACATGCTCGTTTTTCTGAAAGACTCTCCGGAAGGGCGAAACGAAGATGCTGAGCGCCATGAAGACGACGGACAAGGTGGCACCCTAAAACCCACGCTTGTTCAAAACCTCGTACTCACGTTTTCCAACCCCGCGCTTTGGTTACTCGGCCTTTCCCTGGGCTTGTTGAATGCGAGCCGCTACGGGTTTCTCGATTGGGGCATTACCCACCTCACCGAAGTGCAAGGCACCGGCGTTGGAAAGGCCTCCCTAAAATACCTCATTCTGCCTATGGGCGCTGTGGCCGGTTCATTCTTAGCCGGATGGATGACGGACCGTTTCTTCGGCGGGCGTCGTGCCCCCGTGATTTGCGGGTTACTTGTTACACTGGGCGTACTTACACTGGTTTACGAATACGTTTCCCGCGTCAGCGTGCCCGCCACGCTTGTTCTGTTGGTTCTGATCGGCTTCTGCATCTTTGGGCCGCAAGTGCTCCTTGTGGGTACCGCGCCTTCGGATCTCGCGCGACGCGGGACGACCGCTGCTGCCGCCGGATTCGTCAATTTCCTCGGCTACATGGGCGTGGCCGGTGGAGACATCGTGACCGGACATTTCAAAATGCCGGAGCATGGGGGATGGGAAGTCGCCATTTACATCTGGGCGGGTTGGGCTTTTGGGGCAGCCTTTTTCGCGGCGTTGCTTTGGAACGCCAAATCGGAACCGTCATAATGCGCCGCGTGTCGTCAACCCTCAATCCAGATAACTGCGAATAGGAATCGAATTCGACAATGCAAGTAATCATCATCGGCGCCGGACGCGGGGCTCGGCTTATGCCCACGACGGCCGGCGCGCCAAAATGTTTCGCCGAAGTTGACGACCGGCGCATTATCGATTGGACCGTTTCGGCTTTTCACGAAAACGAGCTGCACGATATCGCGTTCGTCGGCGGGTACCGCATCGAAAAAGTTCGCGAACATTTCCCCGAATTCACATTCCGCCACAATCACGAATGGGAGACCAACAATATCCTCGCGTCCCTATTCTTCGCGGAAGACCTTATGGATGGCCCGTTCATTTGCTGCTATTCCGACATTCTCTTTACCGCCAATGTCGTCAAAGCGCTCAACGCGTCCAGGGACGATATCGTGCTGGGTGTAGACACCGCGTGGCTGGACCGGTACGAACACCGATTGGAACACCCGTCCGACGACGCCGAAAAAGTGATTGTGACCGACGGCGTCGTATCGCGCGTCCATCGAGAACTCCCGGACGCGCATGCCCACGGCGAGTTTATCGGGGTCGCGAAATTTTCAGCCGACGGCGCTGCACAACTGAAGGATGCCTATCGCCGGTGCCGTGAACGCTTTCAAGGCGCCCCATTCCGGGAAGCGGCCTTGTTTGAAAAAGCCTATTTGATACACTTGCTTC
>BQJS01000413.1 GCA_021604825.1 Phycisphaerae bacterium
ATCATTCAAACCGGCATGGGCGCTACGCTTCCGCGGTACGCCACCCATTTCGATTTTAAGCCACGCGACGAGGTGCAATCGATTCAAGCGCGCGCGCGTGTCATCGTGTGTCATGCGGGTATCGGCTGCATTCACGATGCGCTCGCTGCGTGCCGTCCACTCATTGTCGTGCCCCGGCTTAAACGGTGGGGGGAACATATGAACGACCATCAACTCGATCTGGCGCGTGCGGTGGAAACACGCGGTTGGGGACGGATGGTGATGGACATCGCTGAAATGGCGTCGCTTTGCGAAGACCCGCCGCCGGCGCCATTGCACTACCATCCGGCGAGCGTCGCCCTCGTTAACGCGATTCGAAACGACATTTCCAGTCTGACTGGAGTTCCGGCGTAGTGAACGCACACGATTCCCAGGCGCCGACAACGCGCGACGACGCGAGCGTCTTGATCGTGATCCCCGTCTTCAACGGCGAGCGGACGTTGGACGCGTGTTTACGGGCATGCCTGACTCAAACCCACACAAACATTGGCGTGGTGGTCGTGGATGATGGTTCAACGGATGGCACGGCGGACATCGCTGCAATGCAGGACGTCGAATACATCCGGCAGGACCAATCCGGACCGGCGGCGGCCCGTAATCGTGGTGCGCGCAGCGCTCAAAGTGATTACGTCGCGTTTACGGATGCGGACTGCATCCCCGAGCCCGATTGGATTGCGCAGTTACTTGCGGCGTTTGCCGATAATGTTGTAGCCGCCGGTGGGACGTACGCGAATGAAAATGCGGGCTCGTGGTTGTCCCGGATGATTCACGAAGAGATTCAAGTTCGTCACGATCGGTTCAGCGACGATGTCGATTTTTTGGGGTCATTCAACGTGATGTACCGGAGAGATGCGTTCGACGCCGCCGGTGGTTTTGATGAACTGTTCCGTTCCGCTTCGGGCGAGGATAACGATCTCGCGTACCGTCTCCAAGATGCGGGCGGACGCTTAGCGTTCACACCGCGCGCAATCGTTTCCCATCATCATCCGACACACCTCGCGAAGTATCTCCGCACGCAAACACGCCACGGCTATTGGCGGATGAAGCTGTATCAAAAGCATCCGAACCGATCACGGGGCGACCGGTACGCAGGGCTACGCGACCTGGCGGCCGTAGGCCTACCCGTCTTGTGTGCGGTGCACGTTGCGGCATTGGCGACCACATGGCCGATTGACGGCGTTACCGGAGTGCTGGGCATCGCCCTCTTGGCCTATGGACCGGCGTTTGCCGTGGTACACGGCGATCTGGCGATTCGTATGGCCGCGCGCTCACGAAATGCCGGCATGGCCGCGTTTTGGCTTGTGATGGTGCTCCGTGATTTTGCGCGCGCTGCGGGGCTGGTCGCGGGCATTTGGCGATTCCGGGTCATCGGGGAGGCCACCGCATAATGCCAAAGACCCTCGTCATCATCCCTGCGTATAACGAAGAGGAAACCATCGCCTCGGTCGTTGCCGCATTGCACAGCGCGGTTCCGGGATACGACATCGTCGTCATCGACGATGGTTCGCATGACCGCACCGCGCACATTGTTCGGAAATTGGACGGTGTCGAACTGGTCAGCATGCCGTACAACGTCGGCATCGGCGCGGCGATGCAAACAGGATTTAAGTACGCGTATCGCAACGGTTACGACATAGCGATTCAATGCGATGCCGACGGACAACATCCGGCGGATCAAGTTGAGCTGCTGGTCAACCGGCTTGAACGGGGCGATGCGGATTTGGTTGTGGGGTCCCGATACGTCGCGGATTCCGCGTACACGCCATCGTTCAGCCGGCGTTTGGGCAAGTCATTGCTCTCACGTTGGGTTGATACCGTCATCGGGGGCGGCATTACGGATACGACGAGTGGATTCCGGGCGGTTAACCGCCGCGCCATCAAAATGTTTTGTCGACACTACCCCGAGGACTATCCCGAGGCTGAGGCGTTGGTCATCATGCACAAGTCCGGTTTGCGCGCGGTGGAAGTGGCTGTGCACATGAACCCGCGCCAAGGCGGCGCCACATCCATCCGGCCGCGGCACGCGATTTATTACATGGCCAAGGTTGGGTTTGCGATTTTTATTGATGCGTTCAAACGCTTCACGCACGCCCCCGGAGAACCGGTCTAATGAACGATTTAGCAGCTACCGGACTCGAATTTACCCACCGCATCGCCATTCTGGCGCTGAGCCTCGGTCTGCTCGGCCTCGTCCTGGAACTCGTTCGGCGGGGCGTCTTAAAAGAACGGTACGCGCTGCTGTGGCTCATCACGGCGGGTGGCGGGTTGGCCATCGGGATTGCCCCCGGGCTCATCGTTGCCGTAGCCGATATATTTCACTTTCAGTACTTGACCGTTATTTTCGTGGTGTACTTTTTCTTTAGTTTTGGCCTCGTGCTCAATTTCAGTATTGTCATCTCGCAGCTTTACGAACGGAACCGCGCGCTCACCCAGGAAGTCGCGCTACTTGCGCACGCGTTGGAGCGCCTGGAAAATAAACGTGTCCAGTAAATTGACGCGAACGATTGGAACCGCTGCGCTCTACCTTTGGCTGATCGGCGGCGCGGCTTATTATGTTGTCCGATTTTCGACATCGTTTTACACGGAAAACGAAAATCAAATTCGAAATGCGGTTGCAGCACTATTTGGAGAGTAATTGGTTTGCCCAGTGATTCGCACAATGAGAACATCGATGCGCAAGCGCTCGCGGAGAACGTGCAAACGGCACTAAACGATTCCGCGCACATGATCTACGGCGGACTCGCGGACGATTACGATCGCCACCTCCTCCAGGATTGCGACTACAACGCACCGGACGTTGTGGCTCAACAAGTCGAGGAACACACGTCAG
>BQJS01000414.1 GCA_021604825.1 Phycisphaerae bacterium
ATCTCGTCCAACACCACCGACACAATGATACGCGGCACCGAACCGTCCACACTTCGAATGGGCGCGTCGAATCCGGGATCGTCGGGGTCGATCATCAGTCGTGCGACATCGTCGAGAGCCTGGCGTGGCACCTCTTCCACACGAATCGCGGCCACACGGCCGACGAGTTTACCGCCGTAGCGAACGTCGGCGCCTTTGTTCAGGCCTTTCGTGTCTTCGAACCACACTTCAAATGCGGGGTCTTTGGGAAAGGGATCGAATTCGCCAATGACGAATACGAACACGCCGATAGCAATGGCACTCGCCACCGCCAGAATGCCGGCCCGCACTTCCGTACCGGAAAAATTATGTTTTCGTGCAACCATACGTTACGCCTATTGTGTTATTCCGTGAGCGACGAAATGAACGCTTGTTGATCGTCGATATCATCTTCTTCCGGACGCCGTTCGAAAAACTGGCGGACAAATTCATTGTCGCTTTGGCGCAATTCATCCGGAGTCCCAATCGCTTCAACCTGGCCCAATTTCAACATGCAAACCCTATCCGCGATCAGATCGACGCTGGCCATTTCGTGGGTCACGACGACACTGGTCATATTGAAGGTGCTTTGCATGCGCCGGATCAGCATATCAATGCCGGCCGCGACAATCGGGTCGAGCCCGGCAGACGGCTCATCATAAAAGATGATGGCGGGGTCCATGGCCATGGCGCGGGCGAGGCCCGCACGCTTTTTCATGCCGCCGCTAATGGCCGATGGTAAAAACGCTTCGTAGCCGCCGAGGCCGACCAGTTCCAGCTTTATTTTGGTCATGATGTCGATGGTGGACGGTTCCAGTCGTGTATGTTCGCGCAAGGGCAAGGCCACGTTGTCCTCGAGCGACATGGAATTAAACAAGGCCGAGCCCTGAAAGCACATGCCCATTTTCTTTCGGATTTCGATCCGTTCCACGTCGTCCATCGCGGTGAAGTCTTCGCCGTCGAAGAGAATCCGGCCGGATGAAGGCCGCATCAACCCCACCAGATTCCGCAGCAAGGTGCTTTTTCCGCCGCCGCTGCCGCCCAAAATCACAAAAGTTTCGCCGCGACGAATCGATAGATTGATCCCGTCGAGGACTTTTCGTTCGCCGTAGTGAACGACCAAGTCTTCGACAACGAGAATATGTTCTGATTCTTTGGACATCGGCGATACGTTTCCGCTTACGTTGCCCCGAAGGCGTTCTTGTGGCCAGGTATTGGGCGCACTTCAACCAACATCGGCTGCATCATGCCGGCGCCACGAACATGATGGTGAAAATAAGGTCGACGACAATGATCAGAAAAATAGAGGTGACCACGGAGGACGTGGTCATTCGGCCCACGCCTTCGGCGCCGCCGGTCACCTGAAATCCGCGGTACACGCCGACAAAACATACCACCACGCCGTAGAATACACTCTTGGTCATGCCGGAGAGAAAATCGGACCACGAAAGCGCTTGGGCTGTGACATTTAGGTACACGTTGGGCGCGATACCGACGTAGAAGACGCCAATACTCATGCCGCCCAGAATCATGATTGCCGTGGCGAGAACAGTCACCGAAGGAAATGCGAGGACCATCGCAATGAACTTTGGGACGATCAAATACTTTGTAGGATTGATCCCCATCACGTGGAGCGCGTCGATCTCTTCCGAGACTTTCATCGTTCCGATTTCAGCGGTAATGGCGGAACCGCTGCGTCCGGTCAGGAGAATCGCGGTCATCAAGGGCGCAAGTTCGCGCATCGCGGCGACGCCGACCAGCGTCGCGATGAGGCGGGTGGCGCCAAATCGTTCCAATTGGTAGGCGGTCTGTAGCGCCAGGATCGCGCCGAGCAGGAAACAAATCAGCCCTACAATGGGCAATGACTTATAGCCGAATTGCACGTATTCGCGGACGGCCGCGCGGAGTCGCAACCCGTGTCCGCCCAATGGCTTTACGAACACCCAATTGAGCGTATCGACGATCAGTGCGGCGACCTTGGCCAAGGGGTAGAGCGTGTTGAGCGTGACCCGGCCGATCGTGCCGAAAAAAACGACGAACACGGACGGCGCGGCGTGCGCGGCCGGTTGTGCGGTGTCCGACACTAGCCGGCCTCACGAATGGTGAAGACGCTGTCCAAGCGGGACAACTTCAGGACTTTGAGCACCGCCGCAGACGGGGCGACGAGTGCAAACTCGGCATCATTCGAGACGGCGGCGCGCAACCCTTCGATCAACGTCGCCACGCCGGAACTGTCCATATACGGTACGGCCTGCAAATCCACTTCCACCGCGCGCACATTTCGCGGCACTTGCTTGGTCAGGACCGTTCGCAACTTTGGCGAGGTATTGAGATCCACTTCACCGTCGACAACCACAACGCACGCGCCGTTGCGTTCTAGTGTTTCAATTTCAAGCTCCATCCGCAGCTCTTTCCCCGTTGTCGGCCCTCAAGACGAGAGTCGCATGAGTATCGTATTGCCTCGTTCTTTGCCTTGGCGGTATTCGACTTGGTCGAACACTTCGTATATGAGTTGCACGCCGAGACCGCCGACTGTCAAATCATCCAAGCTCTTCGGTTGTTCCAATGTCCGCCGCGCAATCCGTTCGGGCTGCGCCGGCCGCCCATCGTCGTGCAACATGACATCAACCGTGCCGCTTTCGGACGACAGTTCCAATACAATTCGTCCGTCTGTACGGCCGTCGTAGGCGTGCCGCATGGCATTGCTGCACGCTTCGTCTACGGCCAACACCAACTCAACCACCCGTTCCGCATCAATGCCGGCATCCCGGAAATACGTTCGCACCAAACTCCGAATAGACGCCAGCAACCGCGTATCCGACGATAACTCAACGCGAATCAGGTTTGCG
>BQJS01000415.1 GCA_021604825.1 Phycisphaerae bacterium
CACGTACTTCGCGCCTGACTAATGGGCGAAACGCCCTCGGGTGGGAATTCGACCTCGCTAAAGCGGATTGCGAGTACAGGACACCGCTAACTTCCCGTCTAGCGCGAGCACACCCTTAGTACATCGAAATGGCCCTGGCCATGAATTTCGGCCAAGACTTTTTTCGTAAACCAGCGAATAGCGTAGCACTCGGTTGGAAATTCCGTCAATGCGCCCGACATCAGGTATGATTACCCAGAGTTTACCGTCTTGAATTCCTTCACCAGTGAAATAACCTCCGTTGCGCACGGCGGGCATGGCGTCACCCGAGTCGATGGCCGGGTGTGTTTTGTGCCGTATGCACTGCCGGGCGATGTCGCCGTCATTCAAATTGACCGCGAGTTGCGCGGGGTGTTGTGGGGCAGCATTGAATCGTTGGAGACGCCGAGTCCCCACCGCATCGAAGCGGCATGCCCGTATTTCGGAACGTGTGGCGGTTGTACCTGGCTCCATTTCGCGTATCCCGCGCAGGCCGACGCGAAACAACAAATCGTGCGGGACTGTTTTGAGCGGATCGCCAAACTCGACGTGGCCATTGAATGGGCCGAATCGCCGGAACTACGATTGGGTTATCGCACGCGCGCGAAGTTCTACGCCAAAGAAGGTCGCCGCGGTTTCCACGCACTACGGACCAATGACGTGGTCGACGTGGCCGTCTGCGCACTCTGTCATCCCCGGCTGAACGAGATTTTGCGCATCCTCCGGGAAATCGACTGCAACGTCGATGTGGAAGTCTGCGTCAACCCGGAAGGCGATGACGTTCTCGTCTGGACCGATAAGCCCAATGCATTGCTGGGAGAACATTTCCCGCTGGCCGGTCACCGGCGCGCCAAGGGAAAACGCAGCCGATTTATGTTCGATGGCGCTCCCATTGTAAACGGCGGCTTTGCCCAAGCGAGTCTCCTATTAAACCGGCTCTTGCGCGAGGTCGTTCACCGCGAAATCGGATCGCCGAAAACGGTGTTGGACTTGTATGCCGGCTCCGGCAATCTTTCAATCGCGTTGCCCAAATCGGTCACCGTCATGGGCATCGATGAAGAGCGTACCGCGATCGCCGCGGCGGACGCCGTGCGCAAGGATAGTTACCGTGTCGGTAAAGCGCCGGCGTTTCAACGCGCATTCAAGCGCGGGAAGTGGGACAGCATTATTCTGGATCCGCCACGCGCCGGCGCGAAAGCGATTATGAAAGATCTCGCTAAAGCGAACGCCGATCGAATCGTATACGTATCCTGCAATCCCGCGACGTTGGCGCGCGACGCGGCAACGCTCTGCGCCAACGGCTGGCGCGTCGAACGCGTCACTGCGCTTGATCTCTATCCGAATACCGCGCATGTCGAATGCGTGTGCACGTTCGTCCCCGCCTAATTGGTGTGGTATATTCTCTATCGCCGGGTCAATCGTAGTAGTGAGGAAATCCTTTGGGTGGTTTTGCATTACGGTCCACGAAGTGGACGTTGGAACTTGCGACCAAACTGATCAAAGCGGACGTTCGGCTTAACAACGCCGACGTCGTCAAAGATGATATGGCGATTATTTTCGCCGTAAATCATTTCACCCGCCTCGAAACAATTCTCCTTCCCTACCTCCTGTATAAGCAATTCGGTACGGAAGTATGGTCGTTGGCCGCCGCGGAATTGTTCGAGGGCCGTATCGGCAAATTCTTGCTGTCTACCGGCAACGTTTCGACACGCGACCCCGATCGCGACAAAGTGATCGTTCATTCGCTCCTCAAAGGCGAACATCCGTGGATCATTTTTCCCGAAGGCGCGATGATCAAAGACAAGAAGGTCATCGATCACCGCGGAGAGTTCCGGGTCTTCAACCAAGGCAAACGGAGGCCGCCGCATACCGGCGCCGCCGTATTGGCGTTGCGCGCGGAATTCTATCGCCAGAAGCTCAGTTGTTTTCACGAGAACCCGAAACACGATCAAGATCGTGATGCGGTATTAGAACGTTTCAACATTGAATCCCTTGAAGAAGTCATCGCAAAACGCACGGTCATCGTTCCGGTCAACGTTACCTATTTCCCCATCCGCGCCCGGGAGAATGTGTTCTTACGCATGGCCAAAGGCGTCGCAAAGGACCTCAGTCCGAGAGCGATTGAAGAATTGTCCGTCGAAGGCACGCTCATCGGAAAGGACACGGATATCGATGTGTCGTTCGGCGAACCGATCGACGTGCGGGACTATTTGTTTACACGGGAAACATCGGAACTGCTCGCGTGTGGCGATCACGATATGGACGTCTTGGAAAACGACCCTGGATCCCTGTTCAACGATTCCGCGCGCGACCTAATGATGCGCTACATGCGCGATATTTACGATCTGACGACGATCAATTACGACCACCTCTTCGGCACGATCCTGCGGCATCAACGGCAGCGGCGATTCACGGAGCGGTCGTATCGCAATCGAATCTTTCTCGCCGCGCATCAGCTCGCTGAAGCCGGTAAATACGAACTGCACGACCTTCTGGAAAAGCATCATCGGGACATCATTTACGAAGATTACAGCCCGAAGTTTCATGATTTCATGGGCGTGTGTCTGCGTGAGGGGATCGTCACCGTGGATGGCGATCACTACATCAAGAATTTCGGGCACCGAAAGACAGAAGCGGACTTTCACGTCGCGCGGAAAGAAGCGTTGTCGACCGTTATCGCCAATGAAATCGAGCCGTTAACCGACTTGGCGACGTCGATTAAGCACATCGCGCACATGCCGCGCGAAGCGTTATCGCGGCGTATTCGCGAAATATTTCTTGCGGAAGACGCGGCGGTATTCGACGCGGACTACAAAGCGTTTGCCCGGCCGGGCGAAAGTAAGCC
>BQJS01000416.1 GCA_021604825.1 Phycisphaerae bacterium
ACGCATATTCGACGTACTCGGCCCGAACCCGGAAGACCAGATGCGGTTTGTCTTGGATACGGTTCGCGATTTGAGTGCCGCCAATACGCCGCGCGATTTCGTGAAGACGTTCGGCGATCACGTGGGCGAAATCATTCCTCGCGATCGCATGCTCGTCATTAGCCGTCACGGCGTGCCTGAAGGCCATTACCTCATTACGCGGAACAGCGATTGGGAAAATGCGCCGGACCCCTGGAGCGAGCGCGATAAACTCCCCCTATTGAAAGGCGGCATCCTCGGCGAACTTGCCTACTGCAACGAACCGCGCATCATCAATGACCTCTCGGTACCGGAAACGGATCCGGGGTACGAATTTCTCAAGGGCATGGGCGCGATCATGACCGGTCCGCAATACCAACAACGCGAAGCGATGACGCTGCAAGTGTTCTTGCGAAAACCGGGCCGGCCGTTCAATCCCGCGATATTGCCGGAACTGGTTTGGACGTCAAATTTATTTGGCATCGCGGTCCACAATTCCCGGTTGGGCGAGGAATTGCAGCGGGCCTACGGCATCATTGATGAGGAGTTGCGGGTCATCTCCGAGTTGCAGCGAGCGCTGTTGCCCCCAAATCTACCGGAAATTCAAGGCCTGGAATTGGCGGTACATTACCAAACCGCGCAACGCGCCGGGGGCGATTACTACGATTTGTTCCCGCTGGACGGCAATCGACTGGGCATGCTCATGGCGGATGTCAGCGGGCACGGCGCGCCGGCTGCCGTGTTGATGGCGATCACACACAGCATTGCGCGGGCGTTTCCGGAGTCGCCCACGGATCCGGCGTTGTTTTTGAATTACTTGAACGAACGGCTTCTCGAACACTACACCAATCGCTCACGCGCATTCGTGACCGCGTTCTACGGCGTATACGACCCTGCGGCGCACGTATTGACGTTTGCGAACGCAGGGCATCCGCCACCGCTCGTGAAACACGTTTCCACCGACGCCGTAAAAGCCTTGGAGATGTCGAGCAACTTGCCGCTCGGCGTGGAAGCGCAAACCCACCACTCCGTCGCGGACTTCAAACTCACGCCGGATGATTTTCTTGTGTTGTATACCGACGGGCTCACGGAAGCGCGAAGTCCTCAGGGCAATTTGTTTCTGGAAGATGGATTGGGCGCCGCGGTCTCGCAGGGCTGGGGTTCGCCGCAAGAGTTGATCCACGGGGTGCTGGATGCCGTGGGCGAGTTTACCCATCAATCTCAGGCGGATGATGATCGTACATTGCTCGCCGCACGCGTGAAATAAAAAGGTTTTCATTTGATGCGTTATGTTCTAGTAATCATCCTTGCCGTTTCCATGCTTCTTCCATCACGCAACGCCGCGGCGTGTGCCATGTTTACCATCGCCAATGACAACGTTGTGTTAATGGGAAATAACGAAGATTACATCAAAACGGGATACATCTGGTTTGTTCCCGGGACGAAGAAACGGTACGGGCGCGTCAATGTCGGTTTCAGCGACAAGTTTGCCCAGGGCAGTATGAATGAAAAGGGCTTGAGTTTTGACTGCGCCTCGCTACCCGAAGTGCCCTACACGCCCGATCCCGAAAAGGAAACACCGAAAAATCTCCTCGAAAAAATCATGAACGAATGCGCGACCGTGGATGAAGCCATCGGCTATTTCCAACGCTTCAATTGTTCGCACCTCGCAGGCGGACAATTTATGTTTGCGGACAAGTCCGGCGCGTCGGCGGTGGTCACGTGGGATCCGGCGGACCGCATCAGCATCGTAAGGCGTGACGGCCCCTACCAACTGATCACCAATGAACGGTTGGAGTTTTCCGGGTATCGAAGCGAACGGTTTGTCCTCGCGAACCGCATCTTGGCGAACGCCGCGGAGCCATCGGTCGACGTCGCCCGGGACGTTCTGAAGCGAATTCACCAGCGGGGCGAAGGAGCATTCACATCGTATTCCACGGTGTACGATCTAAAAGCTGGAACGGTCCATGTCTACAATTTGGCCAACTTCGAAGAGGCGGTCACGATCGACTTGATGGCGGAACTTGCGAAGGGCAAACACGAACTCCCGATGGAGGCGTTGTTCGAGCATAGTCCAACGTTGGCGTCGATTCGCGACGATGCCCCGGTGAAGTACGAGACGCGCATCGAATTGCCTGAATCGCAACTTCAACGATTCGCCGGCGACTACGTTTATGAATCGGACGGAAAAGAGCTTCCCATGTCAATCGCCATTCGCGACGCGGGTCTCGTGTTGAGCGTCGAGGGACAAAAGGAAGCCGTCATGCACCCGGAAAGTGAAACGCTATTTCGCTTCGTTAAAGGAGGACAAGCGTCGTTCGAATTGGCCACTGACGGCTCGGTATCCGCGATGGTGCTACATCGCAACGGCGACTACCGTGCGCCGCGCGTTCCCTAACGGTGTGAATAGGGTTTCATGCCCGCTTCATCGTTGGCCAATTCGTACACCTTACCCGCGACGCCCAGGGTCACGTAAAGCGTCTTAAAGTCCGGCCCGCCGAAGCACATGTTCGTGACGCCGCTGCCCTTGGGAAATTGGATCTCGCGGACAATTTCGCCCGCGGGACTAACCACCATGATCTTCGCTTTCGCATGCAGCGCGCAATAAATATTGCCGTTCTCCGCCACGGCCATACCGTCGGGAAAGCCGCTGCCAAACTCGACCAGCTTTTCGCCCGCGCCAAGTTCGCCCGCCGCATCAAGCGAATATTTCCAAATCGGCGCAACGCCCACTAGGTCGTTGACGTACAACGTCTTTCCGTCCGGGCTGATGGCGATACCATTTGGATACTTTTGATCCGTCGCCACTACGGCGGCCGTGCCGTCCGGCCGAATGCGAA
>BQJS01000417.1 GCA_021604825.1 Phycisphaerae bacterium
CGTCACCATTACGCTTTCCAGCGCCTTTGCGAAGATTTCAAGGCCTTCTTCAAGGTCCGCGTCGGGAATGGTCAGAGGTGGAATGAGTTTGATCACTTGGCCGCCGGTTCCGCAGGGACATAGCAACAGCCCGCGGTCAAAACATGCCCGCGTAATCTTTTTCGCGACATCGCCGTCACGCACGTCGAAGGCTTGAATCATTCCTTTGCCCCGGACAATGTCGTCATGGCCGTTGTGTGTTTGGGCGATATGGTCGAGCCGCTCGCGCATCAACTCGCCTTTGCGGCGTACGTCGCACAAAAACACGTCGTCTTGAAAGTACGTCAACGCTTCGCGGCCCGCGACGAACGACAAACCTTGCCCGCGAAAGGTGCCGGTGTGTTCGCCCGGCGACCAGACATCGTGTTCGGGGTTGACGAGGTTCATGGCCAACGGCGTGCCAAACCCGCCGATGCCCTTGGCGAGGCAGACAATGTCGGGTTGGAGGTTCATCCCGTCAAAGCTGAAGTAGGATCCGGTCCGGCCGCAGCCGACTTGGATTTCGTCGACGATAAATAACGCGCCGACGTCATGCGCCGTTTCCTGAACGGCGCGTAACCATGCTTCGCTTGCAATATTTACCCCGCCTTCCGCCTGGATCGTTTCCACGATGAAGGCCGCGGGGGGCTCGAGCCCGCTCGAACTGTCTTTGAGCGCACAACGAAATTCGTTTATTTGGTCGATACCGCCGCCGGGCTTCGTTTCAAACGGCAGTCGCATGACGTGGTCCAGTGGTACGCCGGCGGCCTGCCGGAAATATTCGTTCGCCGTGCAAGCGAGCGAGGCCAGTGTCATGCCGTGGAAGCCGTGGCTGAACGCAACGACCGTAGGGCGCTTGGTCACCTTGCGAGCGAGCTTTAGCGCCGCTTCAACGGCGTTCGTCCCGGTCGGCCCCATGAATTGCAGTTTGTAGTTCAGGCCGCGCGGCTCGAGGACTGTGGACACGAACTGTTCGATGAAACCGCGTTTGGCCGATGTCGCCATGTCCAGACTGTGCGCAATGCCGTCGGCCTCGAGGAACGCGATCAATGCACGTTTCATGCGTTCGTTGTTGTGGCCGAAGTTGAGAACGCCGGCGCCTGCGAAGAAGTCGATGTAACTCTTGCCCGCTTCATCGACTTGCCGGGCATTCGACGCGGAGACGAAGACCGTGGGGTACATGCGGCTGTATCCGCGAATTTCTGATTCCCATTGTTCGAATACCTGCATGAATCTTCCTCCTCCTACGCATTGTCCGGCGGCGGTGCGCCCGCGAGCCGTGCAAACACTTTTGTCATGACCGGAATTAGTGCATCGTTAAAGTCGTATTTCGGACTGTGGCACGGGTCAGCGTGCTGGGGGCCATCGTTGGCGCCGACGAGCGCGAACGCGCCCGGGATCGCGTTGAGGTAATAACTGAAGTCTTCGGACGCCATCAGCGGCACCAACGTTTCCGCGCACTTCCAATCGCCACCCAGTTCGACCGCTAGGGCTTCACGATAAATCTGGGCCTCGTTTGCGTGATTGACGGTGGCGTCGTAGCGAGGCAGCGTTTGCACATCGCAGGAGACGCCATGTGCTTTTGCTGTATCGTCGGCGATTTCCCGGATGAGACGCCAGACTTCGTCCCGGAGACTGGAATCCGAAATACGAATGCTTCCGCCGAGTTGCGCTTGATCGGGAATGACCGTTTCAAAACTGGGTGCCTCGATCGACGTGACGCTTACGACGGCTGCCTGTTGTGGGGGAAGGCGCCGGCTGACGATTTGCTGGAGCGCCAGGGTAATCGCGGATGCCGCGAGGACCGGGTCGCGGCATTGATCCGGTTGGCTGGCGTGGCCACCTTTGCCGGATATCGTGATTGAGAACGTGGCGTTGGCCGCCATCACGGTTCCGTTGGGGCACACTGCGCGGCCAAAGGGGATTCCCGGCCAATTGTGCCAGCCGAAAATCGTGTCCACGTTCTCCAATGCGCCGTCGTCGATCATCCGCTTCGCACCGTGACCGCCTTCCTCAGCGGGTTGAAATAAAAGGGTCACCGGGCCGGGTAAACGGGATTCGTGTTGCTTCAACCACCACGCGGTCGCAAGCAATGTCGCCGCATGGCCGTCGTGCCCGCACGCATGCATGCACCCGTCGGTTTCCGATGCCCACTCGACGCCGGTTGCTTCAGTGATGGGGAGCGCATCGATATCGCCCCGCAAGGCGATGTGGCGGCCTTTCGCGGATTGCGCCAACGTGGCCACCGTACCGGTCTCTGCGCACACTCTCCAGGGGATATCGGCGCGGGTCAGTTCACTACGGATGGTTGAAGCGGTTTCAATTTCTGCCCAGGTTAGTTCGGGGCGACGGTGCAGTGCACGCCGAACGCGAACTGCGGCATCGCACATTCCGCCCCACTTTTCGGGCATGAGACCTCCGGATGATTTTGAGTCAGAGCGGTGCTGAACGTTCGACAGCATTGTATCAGCGTAATTTCATTTTAGGCACTCGCGCCAATAGCCATACTGTCTTCTAACTCAACGCGGGAGGCGCCGCTTGTGAATTCCTTGTAAATCGCGCGCACCGAACGCTCGTGATCTTCACTTCTCACCCCTACGATAATGTTGTTTTCGGGTGATCCCTGGTCGATGAGGTGGATGCACACCCGCGCTCGAGCCAGGGCCTCACACAAGCGCGCGGCCATTCCGATTCGGCCTTGCATACCTTGTCCAACGGTTGCGATCATGCTGTACCCGTCTTCAATTTCCATCGCATTGGGCCGGCACATACCTTCGATTTCGTTCAGTAAGCGGTCCCGTTTTCCGTTGAGCTGCGCGGATCGCACGACAAC
>BQJS01000418.1 GCA_021604825.1 Phycisphaerae bacterium
CGAGGATTCCCAAGGAATCTGGCGACCGGCCAGCACCGGTGTGTGGCATGTCGACACCGAGTGCATCTATGATGCGAGCGACTATGTGAAAGTGGTAGAAAGGTTGGCGTTGCTGACGAGGCGCGAGCTTGTGCTGGACAATACTGAAGCGCACTTTGAAACGGATGGTTGGGTTCGTTTTGAAATCGACGGGGTCAAACATGACTGGGCTCTTGAGGTGGATGATGACTGGATCGACACAAGCATATTCGAACGGTTCGCCGAGCTATTGGCCCAGAACCGGTCTGAGAGACGGTATCTTGTAAGCGAGTCATCCGGGCAGGATTTTCTGCTTATCTGCCCAACCGACGAAGAGTTTGATCGGCTTGCGTCCCTGACGCCCATTCGATTTGGTGCGATCTTGCCGACAGTTTAACCAAATCATCTTCGACGTGCCTTGCTATTTCTTGGCGTCGGTGACTTCAAATTCTGTCGATGCTGTCACCGGTTGACCATAAACTGACCAGAAGAGTGGTACCGGATGGCCGCGCTGTGCCCCGCCCGGAAGCGTTACGGTCAGTCGATAGCGTCCGGGCGAAAATGAATCGGCTACAGGCCAGAATTCGTTTGGATCGACTGGATACCAAACCAAGAAACCTCGATCAGTCTTATTGATCGCAAGTGTTGAATCGTATTGGTTGGTTTCATTGATGACGAGGAATCGGTCACCAAGGTCGGCGACATCCAGGAAAGCCCCGGCGTGAATAAGCGGTATGAATGGTGCCCGGAGTACATATGGAGTGCCACAGACGAAAATGCGGGCGCGCTCGATCGCCTCGTTAGTCTCCAGTTGAACTAGATCGAATTTAAGAAAATTGGGCCAACGCTTGTAGACGCACGTAGCGCCCGTGCTCGCGGTGAGATTGGCACTTATTAGAATCATTTCGTCCGAAGCAAATGAATCTTTCAGTGGTGTTAGAGTCAACTCCAACGAACTTGTCGGGTTGTTGCAGCCTGCAGCAATGAGAGTACTCAGCGTAAAGATGGCACACCCAAGTTGTAATGGTCTAGTCTGCATGCCCTGGACTCCAGTTGAAGATGCGTCACACTTAGGCAACAGCCGGTCTATTCAAATTCCCTGAGGTTGTTTCGGATCGTTTCCAGAAATAACGATCGCTCGACCTCAATTGGTGATGCATTCTCGATGGCTTGAAAATCTGAGACCTTGCGCACGATGTCCCTGATGTTCTTGGGCGAGAATGACCAACCCTCAATCAACGACCACCCGATGTCGAGGGTCACGTTTACATTCTTAAACTCGCATCGAATCCATGCCGTACACTGGTCGGAGAAATCAAACGGCAGGTAAAGCGTGTCCACGTCTTGAGCTTCTTCAACCGCTGTAAGCCATTCTGTGAGGAGAGCGCGGATTGCGCGCCGCAACGCCATAGTGGATACTTCGTCTACACCGGAAGTCTCATCAAGGACGATGAAGTACGTGTCGCAGCGATGCTCGCTGCCGGGGTACTTTAAGACAAGATCATCGTGGTTTGATCCGTTTTCCTCCAGAACCAATCGAATCATCTTGGTTCCCATCCACAACTACAAGAAGAGATCGAGTGCGCCCGTAGTTCCTTACGCGGCCAATTTTGCTGGAGATAACTTGATTAGCAATAGCGCATTCGCCGAATTTCTCGGGAAGCAAGTAGGATTCGCTGTGCGGACTGTCGTTGGCGTACAATTGGTCCGCACAGCGGACTCTACACGTACGCTAATGCGGGGAGCTGCCGTTGGCCGTTACTTTCTCGATCAGCTGCTGGAGTTGTTTGACCTCGAAGGGTTTGCGGAGGAAGCCGGCGAAGCCTTCTTGTAGTAGGCTTTGGCATTGGCCTTCGGTGTGGGCGCCGCTTACGGCGATTAGTTTGGCGTCGGTTAGTTGTTCATTCGAGCGGAGGGTCTTGACGAGGCTCTTGGCGTCCACGTCGCGAAGCGAGACGTCTACGACGATGACAGTTGGCTGATGTTGTTGGGCTAGGATGCCGGCTTCGAAGGCGCTGTCGGCGACGTTGACTGAATAGTCTCCGCCGGCGCTGAGCGCTTCGGTTAATACCGACGAGAATCCGGCATCATTGTCTACGATCAGCACACCCAGCGAATCGAGTTCCAACCCGTCCGTCGGAATGCCGTGTTCTTTCATGAAGCGTACGAGTTGGTCAACGGGGATGCGGCGATCTTTGCTGCCGGGGATTCTGTACCCGCGAAGTTGGCCGCTATCAAACCATTTGGAGACGGTGCGCGGCGCGACGCTGCAAATTTTCGCGACTTGGCCAGTTGTCAAAACCGCTTTTCGATTGGTGCCGTTGGCTGGTCGGGCTAGTTTGTTGTCTTGCGTGTTTCCCATCGCATTCCATCCGTGCGCTAGATCGAAACGAACTGCGTATGCCCGGACATAACGACTGGCTCATTGCGGTATCTTGATCACCACAACGATTACATGGTCTGCGCAGTTCGTGAGGGTTATTCTGCCTCCCTGCGCTATCGGCATCTGTCGCGATGACATTAGCCGCGAGCGCGCAGACCGACATTTCTCGGACAACCCGCGCAGAGCCGTACAAATCGTTCACCTGGATGGAACAATGTGAATTCGGATCAAAAGGTTCGGCATGATTACCCTGCCCCCGCCATGTGCAGCAGTGCGACCACCTTCCGATGCTAGGCAGGCATTTGGCCAAAGGAAAGTTCGAGGTGACGGATGACGTGGCGTGAGGTTAAATCGCCTTGACCCAACTCCGCCCGCCCGGACGAATGTCGAGCAACCCAGCAAGTGTCCAGCAGCGTCGAGAATGCCTC
>BQJS01000419.1 GCA_021604825.1 Phycisphaerae bacterium
CCCGTTTTTGATCCGGTACCGGGACAGCTAATTTCCCGATGAGTTCGACAATCTCTGGAATCCCGATGTGCGACGCGTACGCACTCCACCCAAGGATCTGAAAGTCAATACAATTGTGGAAAGCTTTTATCGCCAGCACGAATGCCTCTATTACTTCATCAGCTTCAGCCAGTCTCAACTCGACCGAATACTTCGAGTATGGCCCTGGCACTATTACGAGCAAAGACCGCATCGCCGTGTCGGGCGCGGGACAGGTCCAATGCCGCACGAGACTCGGCGAGCTCCTTCGCGAATACTATCGGGAGGCCGACTAGTTTCGGCAAGACCGGTGTACTTCGCCGAGCTCCGCCTCGATGTTGTGTCACTGAGTTCCGTTGACGAATACCTCAATGCACTTCATGCGACCTGAGCTCGTTCCGTCAATCAGTCAACAGATCTTTGAAAGAATCCGTAATCGGAATACGGCGGATACATTTCCACAAATCTCAAGCTGTAATTTAGCACCCCTCAATTCCTCGATACAAGTCCTCGATCAACGAAACCGTTGAATCAAGAATTCCTGAGTTGAGTACGTAACTATCAGCTCTCCCTACAAGTTTACACAGTTCGGAAATAGAGTCTCCAACGCCTCTACTCGGAGGGTGGCGAAGCCGCGCACAGATCTGAATCGTCTCGGATAGTTTCGCGGTCCTTAACGTGGGGGGTCTATTGAAGAACTCAGTAGTTGTCAACTGCAGTTCGTGGACTCTTTTCGCGCGTGTTTGCGGAACCTCCGGCACGATCATCTTAAGGATGCGATGCCATTCATCCATTGGACCTTGAGCGCAAGTCAGCGTGGTCCTGGCTTCCGGACGGGAATCGTCGAGGTTTAAGATGATAATGTTACGAAGATTCACCGGATCGGATCTCGGCTGATTCCCGGTTTCAATTGCCGCGGATTCGCCACTCGTTCGGAGCTGCCTCACCGCTGGCGTGGTTCTAAGCGGATACACTTGGCCGGACTCCACGTGTATGGGCACAAGATCGTCAGAGAGAATCCGGAATCCTCTCCTAGATAGCTCTTGGCTGAGTGTGGTCTTTCCTGAAGTCGTCGACCCAACGGCGACGAGTGCTTGTCCGGATTTTTCCACGGCACATGCGTGAAGAAAGAGCAAGTCGGGCCTTTCGCGAACGAGTAGCGCTTTAACAATATCATCGGCTCGCGGCCATTCCGATCGAAGATTTACGAGGCATACATTGCCATCGAATTCCACGAATTGGCCTTCCGTTGTTGTCTTGATCGTTAATATCCTGGGCTTCTTTTGTGGGATGCCGGTCTTTCGGACGTAGGCCTTGAAACGCTCCTCAATCGATCTGGTTAGGTCTGTGCCGCCTATTTCCCGGACGAGTATGTCCGTGTCAAGCACATGAAGCGAGATTTCTCTTTGCGCGTTAGACGGCATGAATGGGTCTCTGATGCGCAACAAGCCATTGACCGAGGAATCTGCGTCGAGTGGGATCGTTCAAGGTGCGACCTCGAAGAATAAGTCTCGCCTCTCTTTGCGGAGATGACGAGATTAATGGACCGTGGCGATCATGATTGCGATAGCCAACCACGTTAAGGCATGCAAGCCGGCGTGAGGGCGCGTTTGCGGTCGCCTTCGTGTGTCTAGCCATCGTTTCAGTTTCTTCGAGGTAGACGTTTAATCCATCTTTTTTCCTCATCGAAACTTGCGTTCTGGGACGTCGATTTCATCCACAATCCGTATTGAAGGACTTGAACATTTCAGGGGTATTAACACAACCTGAGATCGCTGTGACAACATCGCGTCGGCCAGATCGTCCGCTCGCCAGACCGCTTGGAATGACGCTCTCGTTCCGGATGCGTTATGCCGTCTCGCCGGTCTTACTGGCCTTGGCATAGTACTCAGCGCATCTCTCGGGATCATGATCGTGGAGCCGGGTGTACAGATTCGACGCGATGTCGTACATGATCCATTTTATATTACAGAAGGCGTCGTGAGGCTTGTAGATGTTGTCTTTGTTGTGTTGAATGTTGGCGGCGGGACAAAAGCCGCCACAGATCGGTTCGACCGGACATGTCTTACAAGATTCTTTATATACTACGGAATGATCGAAGTTGCGAAACGCGTTTGACAGGTTATCGTTGTATGCGCCGTTGTAAATATTACCCATTTTCATAACGTCTTCCGTTCCGCTGTCTTCCGCGGCGCCGTCAAATCGATGGCATGGCCAAATGGTTCCCTCGTGGTCGATCATGGAGTAGTTGTATCCTGCACCACAAGGAAAATTCTGCCGCATTGGCTCTCTACCCTCGCTTCGAGGGATGATGAGTTTCTCTGCGTAAATCGAGCACAGCCCAATCGACTTAGAGCCCCTCCGCTTGAAGTCTTCGACGATGTAGTCCGCACATTTGGTCATCTGTTCACGATAGATTTCGAAGTGTTCTGGGGTCCAGTTATCGTAGTCCGAGTCCGCTGCAACAATATTTGTAAACCCAATCTCCTCCCATAGGTAGACGCACGATTCGAACAGTTTGTGAACCCATGCAGGGCTAATCGTAAGCCGTGCGTCAGAACGGGGTCGTGTGCGCAGCATGTCTTTCGTCCATTTTGCGACAACGTCCGCTTTCGGCTTGCCGTCTTTGGAGGGTCGTTGGGCGTCCTGGATTTCGGGAAGCCCGTCTATAGACATGAGAACCCCCAAGCCTTCCTGATCGACGAATGCTCGAAATTCATCGTCCCAGAGCGTCATGTTCGAAGTGAGGCTGAAATGGGCCTTCTTCCCGGCGGCCGCCGCGCGCCGGCGTCCCCAGCGGACGATTTTCA
>BQJS01000420.1 GCA_021604825.1 Phycisphaerae bacterium
GTCACGACACAGACGTACCGGATGTCGAGTGCGCGCAGTGATGACGCGGCAGAGAAAAAAGACCCGTCAAACGCGTTGCTCCATCGCATGCGGATCAAACGATTGGAAAGTGAAGCGATTCGCGATTCCGTTCTCGCCGCATCCGGCGATCTGGATGAAACCATGTTCGGCGAATCGGTGCCCATCTACTTGTCGCCATTCATGAGCCAGAGTCGGCGTCCCAGTTCGTCCGGTCCGGAAGACGGCGGCCGACGCCGCACCATTTATGTGCAGGTGCGTCGCAACTTCTTATCCCCCATGCAGCTTGCATTCGATTACCCGTTACCCGAGTCGACCATTGGCAAGCGCACGCAATCGAATGTTCCCGCGCAAGCGCTCATTATGATGAACGATCCATTTGTGGTGAGCCAAGCGCATGAATGGGGCGAACGTGCGGCGAAACGGGAAGGCGATAGCGCTGAGAGCCGAATCGACCACTTGTTCGAACTGGCAATTGGTCGCCCGCCCTCGGACACCGAACGTGCGAAATTGGTGGAACTGTTGCACGAACAAGCGGCCGCCTACGGCACCGGAGACGACGCGATTCTGAGCGATGCACGACTGTGGGCCGACATCTGCCACACGTTGTTCACATTAAAAGAATTCATTTTTGTAAGTTAAGGACGGGCAGTACGATGGCGCATTGCAATTGCTTTAGAGAAACGCCGATGACGCGGCGGGAAATGTTGCAGACGGCGTCTGCGGGATTCGGCGCGGTCGCGCTGGCAACCTTGATGGGCGATTCCGCGTTCGGCGCGCAATCAAAGCTCGACGCCGCCCTCCTTTCTCCGCACTTTAAACCCCGCGTGCGCAACGTCATTTTTCTGTACATGGACGGCGGCGTTTCTCAAGTCGACAGCTTCGATCCGAAACCACGCCTGACGCAAGAAGACGGCAAACCGTTCGCCATGAAGATGGAGCCCACCCAGTTCGATAACAACGGCGACACCTTGGGCAGTCCGTGGGCATTCAATCAGTACGGCGAAAGCGGTATCCCGGTGAGCGATTTGTTCCCGTATGTCGGCGCGTGCGCGGACGAACTCTGCGTCATCCGCTCGATGACCTCGAATTTTTCCGAACACAATGCGGCCAACTATTTTTTGCACACCGGCCACGGCCAAGCGGGCCGGCCGAGTATGGGCGCTTGGACCGTCTACGGTCTCGGCAGCGAAAGCCAAGATCTCCCGGGTTACGTTGTCCTGAACAGCGGCCTGGTTCCCTCCGGCGGCATTGACTGTTTCGCGTCCGGGTTCCTGCCCGCTGCGTATCAAGCGTCGATGCTCCGCGCCGAACGCCCCACACTCGCCAACGTCGCACCGACGGAGCCCGATCCGCAATTGCAGCGCAACAAGCTCGATGCCATGCGCGCGCTCGACGCCGCGGCGATGGAGCGCACCGGCCAACACGACGCACTGGAAGCCGCGATTGCGAACTACGAACTGGCCTATCGCATGCAGTCCGCCGTTCCGGAACTCACGGACCTCAGCGGCGAAACGGATGCAACCAAGAAACTGTACGGACTCGATTCCGACTACGAACAAACGCGCATTTACGCGACCCAATGCCTGACGGCCCGGCGATTAATTGAACGCGGCGTGCGGTTCATCGAACTGACCTGCCCGCCGATCAAGGGCGCCGACCGATGGGACGCCCACGCGGGCCTCCGCTTCAACCACGGCAACAACGCCAAAGCGGTCGATCAACCAATCGCGGGCTTGTTGAAGGATTTGAAGGGCCGCGGATTGCTGGACGAAACGTTGGTGGTATGGTCCGGCGAGTTTGGCCGCACGCCATTTGCCCAAGGGCGTGACGGCCGCGATCACAACCCATTCGGATTCTCCATGTGGATGGCGGGCGGCGGCATCAAGAAGGGCAGCATCTACGGCGCGACCGACGAATTCGGGTACAAAGCGGTCGAGAATAAAGTCGAGATTTACGACTTGCACGCCACCATGTTGCACCTGCTCGGTTTCGATCATGAACGCCTCACCTACCGCTATAGCGGCCGTGACATGCGCCTCACCGACGTGCACGGACACGTGATCCACGACGTGTTAGCGTAACGACAACACTCAAGAAATGCGGAAGGAATGAATACGCAATGACTACAAACGGACACCATGCACCCTTTTCCTTGGACGGCCGCGTCGCCTTCGTCACCGGAAGTTCGACGGGGCTCGGCAAGGCCATCGCCCAATCCCTCGGCGCGGCCGGCGCTCGGGTCGCCCTGAACTATGCGAACAATCAAGCGCGCGGCAAGCAGGCATTTGAAGAGTACCGCGCCAAAGGGTACGAAGGCATGCTCGTGCGCGGTGACGTCACGAACAAAGCGGAAGTTGACGGCATGATCGCGGGTATCGGCGAAGAACTGGGCCCCGTCGATATTCTCGTCATTAACGCAACTCCGGAACAGCCGCAAAAACCAATTGAAGAATACGATTGGGAATTCTACCAAGAGATGTTGGACTTCTTCGTGAAGAGTCCGTTTTTGCTCGTGCGCGCGACGGTCGCCCATATGAAAGAACAAAAGTACGGGCGCATCATCAATATCGGGTCGGAAGTATTCCAACGCGGCGTCGGCAATTTCACGGCGTACTGCGCGGCGAAAGGCGGTCAAAACGGCTTTACGCGCAGCCTGGCCACGGAACTCGCGCCGTGGGGAATTACCGTCAATATGGTGTCGCCGGGTTGGATTCCGGTCGAACGCCACGAAAACGACCCGCAAGAAATGAAAGATGAATACCTCGCGGGCGTGCCCGCGGGACGTTGGGGCCTGCCGCGCGAAGT
>BQJS01000421.1 GCA_021604825.1 Phycisphaerae bacterium
TGATGTTCCGCCACCTCGGCTGGACCGAAGCCGCCGACCTCATCGTCTCTGGGCTCGCCGGCGCCATCACCGCCAAAACCGTCACCTACGACTTCGAACGCCAGATGGACGGCGCCACCCTCCGCAAGTGCTCAGAGTTCGGCGACGACATCATCAAGCACATGGGGTAGTGAGCATGTCAAACCCGGATCACGCCATCTTCGAACGTGAGGTCAGGCGAACAGCTAGCCTGTTGTGGGGCAGCAGCACGAACGAAACGACACTCAACACCAAGCAGATGGACGGGATCTGCCTGACCCCCGAGAACGGGCACCTCATTGAGGCAACCGTCAGTCGTGGTGCGAAGAATACGACCGAGAACGCGTCCAAGCTGGCCAAAAAAATTATCGAGCTGAGAAAGGCGGATCCCGACAGGGAATACCGCGGCTGGATCATTACCCTCGACGACCCGACCGCAGATCAGCGCAAAGCCCTCGATGCCGTCCTCAAAAAGAAAAGCGGAGTGCGCATCGATCTCATGGCGTTCGAGCGGTTCCGCTCGAGGCTTGTTGATGCGTCCCAATACCTAGAGTATCGGATGCAGGCCCCATTTGGGAGCGCGGAGGACCCCCGCAGCGAGTCCTCCGAGATTTCAATACCCTACATTAATCTCGGGCTCATCGACGCACGAACCCAAGAGACTGCCTCGCTCCCCAACATCATCGAAAATCTGAAGACGGGCGATCTCTATTCGCAGCAGTTCGAAGCGCAATCGCGTACGAGCATTGTCCTGCTGGGCGAGTATGGCGCTGGCAAGAGCATGACGATGCGGGAGCTTTTCGCCAGACTCCGCGAAGCGTACCTCCGGCGCACCACGTATCGGTTCCCCGTGCTGCTCAACCTGCGCGAGCATCACGGGCAGGACGACCCCGTTGAGGCACTTGAGCGACACGCACGCCGGCTGGGGTACGACAGGGCGAACGACCTTGTGCGAGCCTGGAGGGCGGGACACATATGCCTCCTCCTCGACGGGTTCGACGAACTGGCCCCAGCGGGGTGGGCGCGACGGACAATCGACATGGCCTCATTCAGGGCCGCCGCCTGCGCGCTCATCCGCGCGTTCTACAGCGAGTCTCCTAATGGGTGCCCAATCATCCTTTCCGGCCGCGCGAGCTATTTCGACAACAATACCACCACGCTTCGAAAAGACCTGGGCACTACCCCTGGCACGCGATTCTTCGACCTCGACGAGTTCACGGAAGAGCAAGTCTCAGCATTCCTAAAGCACCTCGGGTGGAAGGAGTCCATCCCTTCGTGGCTTCCGCGCCGCCCCCTGCTACTCGGATTTTTTTGCAGGCGTCAATTGCTCGAAGAAGCAAGCGATATCTCGGACGCTCACGACGAGGCAACGGGTTGGAACACGCTCACCGAGCGCATTTGTGTGCGCGAGGCCAAGATCGATCCGCAGCTCAACGGCGCGATGGTGAGATCGATCGCCGAGCGCCTCGCCACCCTTGCCCGACGCGAGACACGAGGGCTCGGCCCGCTGCACAAACGCGAACTCGAAACTGCGTTCCGAGATTCCTGTGGTTTCGACCCTACTGACAAGAGTCTTCAGTTGCTCTCGCGGTTGTTCTGTCTAGGCCCGTCTCGCGATGCAGACGGTGCTCGAGAGTTCGTAGACCCCGTTCTGACAGACGTACTCCGTGCGGGAGACGTCGCCAACTTTGCCAGAGGAACAGTGGACATTGAAGTTCTCAACCCCAGCGTCTGGCAGGTACCGCTCCGAGCTCTGGGAATGTCCCTGCTAGTTCATAAACTTAACGAATATGGGATAACGACTAAGCAGATTACATCCGTGAGTACGAAGTGCTCTGAGTCCTTGGACGCCGACCCGCTACTAGCCGAACTCGCGATTTCCGCCTGCCACAGCGGGCTGGGATTGAATGAGTCGTTCACAATCCACGGATGCAACTGCCCGGATTTCGACATTGCGGAGGATTCGGGCCCGATCGGGCAAGTCACGTTCGAGGAGTGCATCTTCGAGCAATTAGCAATTGAGCATTCCGTGGATCCAGCCATCGTTCCATCGTTTTCTGAGTGCGTGGTTGACCAGCTCATCGGGCCAACCCAGCACAGCGATTTTCCCGGAGCCAAACTCGCCCCGAGCTGCAGCGTTGAGAATTTTGCCAGCAGTAGTGAGGCAAACGCCCAGATTCGGTCGCTCCCGTTGCCCATCGGCCGACGGGTCGCGGTTACCGCGCTGCGTAAGCTGTTCTTGCAACGCGGAGCCGGCCGAAAGCAGTCCGCTTTCGTGCGAGGTCTTAGCGACGAAGAGCGCCTCTGCGTTTCGAGTGTGCTTGATCTGATCCGCAAGCATGGCTTCGCGAGTCTTACCAAACGCTCTGGTGACACTGTTTGGCATCCAAGCCGGTCACATCGAGCAAGGGCCCGTGATTGTGTTTCACGTCCGAGTCAGAGTGATGACCCACTCCTCGTGGAGTCAGATCGGATTTGACGATCCGGTATCAACGGCATCCATCGCAACCGTGCCCATGCTCCTGCGCTCATCTCCCCTTCACTGCAACATAGCGTAGAAACCAACGGATCACCAAATCGCGCGCAATCTCCCCGTCATCCCCCCATCCCCGCCGACAACGCCCCGCCGGGTGCGATCAATTGACCATGATCGCATCACCAGCCGCCATCGAGCACCCGCGTCATCTTCCTCCCGCTCCCCCGCTCGCGGCCCAAGGCCAGCGACACAGCACGCCCGGCGAGGGCCCCCGCCAACAACCAGCCGAGGCGTCTTCAGATTCCACCCTCTCCCCTTGGGGGAG
>BQJS01000422.1 GCA_021604825.1 Phycisphaerae bacterium
GGTATTTCGGCGGGGATGATTTGAGTAAACTGCGATTTTTCGTCGTGTATTATCCTTGATTAATGTACCTAAGTTGTTTTTATATAGTACGTTACGCGTTATAAATCGTCTTTCGTATCGATTGTAGTGAATGGGTTTCTTGTCAAACCTTTACATACTCGAAGTGCCAAAATGGTGTGGATAAACTCCATTTTGAGCGGTTGTGCTGGTAATGGTTAGATTCTACTTCGTGGGGATTTGCGCCTTTTTTGGCGCATGATTTCGGGGGAAATCACGTGTCGCAATTTCTAGTTACGGGCGGTGCTGGGTTTATTGGATCGAGCATCGTTCGCCGCCTCTTAGATCTTGGTGAACAAGTCCGGGTTATTGACGATTGCTCCACGGGTAATCGAGAAAATCTTGCGGATGTTTCGGGGCAAATCGATTTCGTGCGCGGAAGTGTGGCGGAAATGCCGGTGGCGGAAGCGGCTATGAAAGGCTGCGACTTCTGTATTCATCAGGCTGCGGTACCCTCTGTACCCCGGTCGATTTCCGATCCTGCGCGGACCCATGATGCGAATCTGACGGGTACGGTGAATGTGTTGTTGGCAGCTCGGGATGCGGGTGTCCGGCGGGTTGTGATGGCCTCTTCTTCGTCGGTTTATGGGAATGCTTCCTCCTTTCCGGTGGATGAGTCGTTCCCGGTGGCGCCGATTTCCCCGTATGCGGTGAGTAAAGCGGCCGGTGAGATGTATGCGCGTGTTTTCTCGGATCTCTACGAGTTGGAAGTGGTAGCGCTACGCTATTTCAATGTATTTGGACCGCGCCAAGACCCGGATTCTCCATATTCCGCGGTAATTCCCCTATTCATCAATGGAATGTTGTCCGGACAATCGCCGCGTATTTTCGGGGATGGTTCACAGACGCGGGATTTCACGTACGTTGAAAACGTTGCCGCGGCGAATGTGAAAGCGTGTTTTGCTCCCGGACGAATTGCGGGTATCTACAACGTTGCGGGTGGAAATCCGCATTCGCTACTGGATGTGGTAGATGCCTTGAACGAAATATTGGGTACGTCGTATTCGCCTGATTTTGCCGATACGCGCCCGGGCGACGTTCTACGATCGCATGCGTCGGTGGCGCGGGCGGAAGCGGCCTTTGGGTATCGGCCGCAGCTCAGTTTTCGCGAAGGTTTGACGGAAACAGTGGCGTGGTATCGGGCACGCGCTGAATCGACTTCGGTCCGGACTGCCGCGAACGAATAGGCGCGCGACGCGCCACCCTTGCAACTATTCCTCACGTTCTCCATGTGGTAGCATAAGCGCTAATCATTGCACGATTACGTTCGCCACTTTCGTTGGAGTCCGCTATGCTGATCCGTCTTTCCTCTTCGATTTTGCTTGGAATGGTTGTACTTGCGCTCACAGCCGTGGGTTGTAGCCCCAGTACAGAACCGGAATCCGCCGCCGAACCCGAGGCGAGCGTGACAGAGACCGCGGCTGCGGTTGTTTCAGGGCAAGCTGAAGTCGCCACACCGACGCCGGAACGCCGCCCGACAAGTGAACCCGTGAACGGGGATACGCTCATGGCGTGCCTCGATTCCGAGCCGCCGCATTTGAATCCGCTGTTGAGTACACAGGGCGCGGTGGGTCAATACGTGGGCAGCTTCATTTTTCAAACGATGATCGATTTGGATAACGAGACGCTTGAGTTCATTCCAAAAGTAGCGGAGCGTTGGGAAATCGCCGAGGACAATTTGACGTATACGTTCTATTTGGATAAGAACGCTAAGTTTTCGGATGGTGTGCCGCTCACAGCCCATGATGTTCAATTTTCCTACGACGTCATTAAAAACCCTGAAAACGACACGGCGAATTTACGGAACTACCTGAATGATATTGACGAGGTCGTTGTCGAAGACGATTACACGATATCGTTCAAGATGAAGCAACCGTATTTCCGGAATCTTTTTGTATGCGGCGCGCTGGAAATTCTACCGAAGCATATTTATGACGGCGCTGAATTCAACAATCATCCGAACAATCGTAAACCGGTGGGATCGGGGCCGTACGTATTCGACTCGTGGAATACGGGTCAGTCAATCACGCTGGTGAAGAATCAACAATACTGGGGCGATCCGGTGTATCTGGACAAGATTCAGTTTAAGATCATTACGGATGACAACGTTGCGATACAGGTGTTGGAAAAAAATGAACTGGACATGCTGCGGATGCAGCCGGAACAGTGGGTGACCCGGGCATCGACACCGGAATTTGAGCGAAAGTTTGATAAGTATGTGCCGTTTTCGCAGATCCCGGGGTATGTCGGTCATTACCGGTACATTGCGTGGAACATGCGGAAACCGCAATTCGCGGATAAGCGCGTCCGGCAGGCTTTGACGTTGTTGTTGGATCGCGAGTTGATGTTGCAGGAGATCTGGCATGGTTTGGGTCAGGTTACCTCCGGTAGTTTTTCGCCGAAAGTGCCGGAATACGATCAGTCCATTAAGCCGTGGCCGTTTGATCCGATGCGTGCGGCGCAATTGTTGGATGAAGCGGGTTGGAAGGATACGGATCGCGACGGTGTGCGGGAGAAGGACGGCAACAAGCTCGAATTCGAATTGAGTTTTACGGCGGCCGTGCCGGAATACGTGACGATGTGCAACGTGTATCAGGAAGAGTTGGAACGCGTGGGCATCAAATTGACGCAACGTCCGCTAGAGTGGGCGACGTTTCAGCAGCGGGTACATGATCGCAATTTTGACGCGTGTATGTTGGCGTGGCTCCTGCCGATTATGCCGGATCCGTACCAACTGTGGCATTCATCGCAAGCGGAAAAG
>BQJS01000423.1 GCA_021604825.1 Phycisphaerae bacterium
GCATCTGGATGGACGCCGTAAAACGGTTCAGCGATCTCGGCGGGCTGGTAACGACCGGCGAGGACGCGGGATTCATTTATCAGTTATTCGGATTCTGTTACCTACGCGAACTGCAACTTCAAGAAGAAGCCGGATTTCATCCGATTGAAGTGCTCCAACACGCGACGCAAAACGGCGCGATAGCACTGGGGCAAGACGGCAATCTCGGCCGCATACGCCCAGGGCATATCGCGGACATTGTGATCGTGAACGGCAACCCGCTGGACAACCTGCAAGTGCTCATGCCGCGCGGCCTCAATGAAACGCTGGACGCACAATCCGAAGGCGGCGTTGAATGGACCATCAAGGACGGCATTCCGTACCACGCGGAAACATTGCTGAAGAACGCGCGGGATATCGTGGCGGAGGCGCGCGCGGACGAATCGCAATGACGCCGTTTCTGGGATTGCGATACCCCATACTCCAGGCGCCGATCGGAAACATCGCTACTGTGGCGCTTGCGGCCGCGGTATCGAACGCCGGCGGCATGGGTTCACTCGCATTAACGTGGACGGAACCGCATGTTGCCCAAAAGCTAGTGGGCGAACTGAAAGCGATCACGTCGAATCCATTCTTCGTAAACTTTGTGCTTTCGTTTCCGCCGCATGCACTGGACACGGCATTGGAAATGGGGGCTCCGGCCGTCACGTTTTCCTGGGGGCGGCCGAGCGATCGTATTGCACGTGTCCATGCCGCAGGCGCGATCGCGGGTGTACAAATTGCCTCGCTGGATGACGCGCGCATGGCACTCGACGATGGCGCGGACTTCTTGATTTGCCAAGGCCAGGAAGCTGGAGGGCATGTGCAATCCACGCAACCCCTCTTCGACCTCTTGAGCAATACGGTCGGCATCGCCAACCCGGTTCCCGTTGTGGCCGCAGGCGGGATCAGTGACGGCGAAGACATGGCGCAAGCCGTGCTGGCGGGCGCGCAGGCAATCATGATGGGAACACGATTTGTCGCGGTGCAAGAAAGCGCGGCACACGATCTATACCGAACCGCGATCCTGGAATCGCAGTCCGACGATTCAGTGTACACCTACTGTTTCGACGGAGGCTGGCCGAACGCCGCGCATCGTGTCCTCCGCAACGATACCTTGACCGCGTGGGAAGCCGCGGGCTGTCCTAAGTCAGGAGATCGGCCGGGCGAAGGCGATACGCTCGCGCAAAACGATTCCGGGGCAAGTATTCGACGGTACGACATCACGCCGCCGACGATCGGAATGAACGGCGCCATTCACGACTGTTGCCTTTATGCGGGAGCGGGATGCGGCAAAATTAACGACATCCCATCCGCGTCCGACGTGTTGAAACGTATTTGGTCGGAGTACGAACGCGCGGCAAAACGTGGCGTGCACGAGTAACACGTACTCTATTCTTGTCATCGAGATTCGTGAGCGCGATCACGAAATGGCGTGCGTATTGTAACCGCTATTGCTTCCGTTGATTGACCAAAGGTATGCATAAATCCGGGTTAGGTTGAAGCTGTTGATCGTGACCCAAAAGATCAGCATGAATCGCGTTGACTGCTAACGCGGCCGGGACTATTATCGCCGCAGTGTGCTACTGGGTGACTTGGCTGTCTACGCGATATGTGCTCGAAAGTGGAGGTCACGCACAATGACGACGTTTTACCTCATTTGCGCGGTGTTTGGCGCAACGATCATGGTCGTGCAGTTTCTCCTGCAACTCCTGGGCATTGGCGAGCTTGACCATCACGATCCGACGATGGAACTTGAAATGGGATCGTCGGTTGACGCCAATGGCCAAGAGCACGGCCACTCGGAATTCTTCAAACTATTAAGTTTACGGACGATGGTGTCCGGCACGGCGTTCTTCGGAATTACGGGCCTGCTGGGCGAGTCCATCGCATTGGCCCCTATTTTTGTTTTCCTACTGGCCGCGGCAGTCGGCCTCGCGGCGATGGTCGTTGTGGCGTGGCTGATGTCAATCCTCGTGGGCCTGCACTCTGAAGGGAATTTGGATGTGCGCGGCGCCATGGGCCGGATCGGTACGGTCTATTTGTCCATCCCCAAGGAAAAGAACGGTCAGGGGAAAGTGACGGTCTCTGTTCAAGAACGATCCCTGGAATTTGACGCGATCACAAACGATCGCGAATTGACGACGGGCGAATCCGTGCTCGTCATAGACGTCGTAGACGACCATACCCTAGAAGTCGTCTCCGCATCAGCTGTGGAGGACTAGACCATGCCTACATCGGTAATCATCACGTTGCTAGCGGCGCTGCTCGGACTGTTGTTCGTTGGAACAATCGTATTCGTCGCGAAGCGCTACAAACGTTGCCCCAGCAACGCGATCCTTGTCATCTACGGTAAGGTGAGCGGCGGCGAAGCATCGCGCACGATTCATGGTGGCGCGGCATTTGTCATTCCGTTGTTGCAAGATTACGCGTTCCTCGGACTCGAGCCGATTCAAATCGAGATTCCGCTGGAAGACGCGCTGTCTATCGAAAACATTCGCGTTAACGTCCCAAGTGTGATTACCGTCGCCATCGGCACGGACGCCGAGTGCATGAACAATGCCGCAATCCGTTTGCTGGGATTGCCGGTGGCGGACATCAAGAAACAGGCCGAAGACATCATCTTCGGTCAGCTTCGCCAAGTCATCGCGTCGATGAGCATTGACGACATCAACCGCGACCGTGAAGCCTTCCTACACAACATCCAAACGTCGATGGAGCCGGAACTCCGCAAAATCGGCATGGTACTCATCAACATCAACATTAAAGACATCACGGACGAGTCCGG
>BQJS01000424.1 GCA_021604825.1 Phycisphaerae bacterium
GCGGCCCTATAATCGGCGGTTTGTGTAAGTCATCTTTGCGGAGGAGTGGGGAACATGCCGGGAAAAACGTTAAACATCGCCCTAATCGGAACGAAGTTCATGGGGAAAACCCATAGCAACGCGTTCCGCCAAGTGGACAAGTTTTTTGATCTGAAGAAGAAACCCGTTCTGAAAGTCATTTGCGGCCGCGACGAAGCAGGCACCAAAGCCGCGGCCGACCAAATGGGCTGGGAAGAATGGAGCACGGATTGGAAGAAAACCGTCCATCGCGAAGACATCGATGTGGTCGACGTTTCGTCGCCCGGCGATCTGCATCACCCGATGGTGGTTGAAGCCGCGAAAGCGGGCAAACACATCATCTGCGAAAAGCCACTCGCCAACACCACGAAAGAAGCGGCGGACATGTTGCGCGCGGTGAACAAATCCGGCGTCAAACACATGTGCGGTTTCAGTTATCGGTTTGCGCCCGCCGTGGCCGAGATCAAACAAATGATCCAACGCGGCGAGCTCGGCGAGATTTTTCACTTTCGCGCCGCGTACCAACAGGATTGGATTGTCGATCCGAATTTCCCGCGTGTGTGGCGGCTGCAAAAGAAACACGCCGGCTCCGGCGCTTTGGGCGATATCGGCGCGCACATCATCGACATGTGCCACAACCTCGTGGGCCAAGTTGCCGAAGTCACGGGAACGACGCAGACGTTCATTAAGGAACGTCCCATGCCTGAGGACGACACGGGCATTAGCCGGAACAAGCGCGCGGGCAAAAACGCGAAGAAAGGCCGCGTCGATGTTGACGATGCCGCGGTGTTCATTGGCCGCATCGCCGGGTCCAACACGCTCGCGACGTTCGAGGCCACACGCTTCGCACCCGGTCGCCGCAATCATCATACGTTCGAAATTTACGGCAGCAAAGGCTCTGTGACGTGGAACCTCGAAAACATGAACGTCTTCCAGTATTACAACAACGCCGACCCCGGCCATGTCCAAGGCTTCCGCCAAGTGCATGCCACTGACCCGGGTCATCCCTACGCGGACAACTGGTGGCCGCCAGCGCACATCATCGGCTACGAACATTTATTCGTGCACGAGGTCTACGATTTCCTCAGCACGTTGAATCGCAAGAATGTCACCTACCCAACCTTCGACGACGGCTTGAACTGTCAGAAGGTGTTGGACGCGGTCGAGAAAGCCGCTGCGACGAAGCGTTGGATTGACGTCAAGTAGCGCGTGATCAGTCGTTTAGGGTGAGGGTCATCGTCCAGGCGTTGTCCAATGATCCCACGGTCACGAACCCCATTCGTTCATACAGCCTGAGCGCCGGATTATCGCGCTCGACGCTCAGGCTTAGCGTGCCAACGTTCGCGGAACGTGCACGCTCGATAAGTGCTTCAAGCAATGCCCTGCCAACGCCGTAGCCGCGCCATTCATGCACTACGCCGATTGCGATCTCCGGTGTTGCGGCGTCCACATAACCGTACGAGTGATGGTCATCGGTCCAAAACCGGTACCACGCGGCACCAATGGGTTCCGCGTCTTCGGATACCGCAATGACGCCGACGTCGCCATTGTTTCCCCAATTCGCGAGCAGCTTCGCCAATTCCGGATCGGCGAGTGCGGTATCGATGGGAGGCCGCGGTTGGCCCGGCCGCCAATACGCCGCTTCATACAACATCGCCTTCAAGAAGGGTGTGTCGTGTGGGCTTGCATCACGAATTGAGGCGTTCATCGGGCCACGGTATCGATAGTGGCGCGCATCACTTGTTGCGGCCGTCCCCGATCCAACCTTTACGCCGGAAGAGATACAACTCGACGACGATCAACACCGCCATACCGAGCAGCAGCACGGGATAGCCGAATTTCCAATGCAGTTCCGGCATATTCCACGGGGAAACGTTGGTGTCGAAGTTCATGCCGTACAGGCCGACCAAAAACGTGAGCGGAATGAACAACGTGGCGATCACGGTCAACACCCGCATCACGTCATTCATCCGGTTGTTCACGCTGGATAGATAAATTTCGAGCACCCCCGTGGCAATTTCCCGTTGCGACTCCACGATCTCTAGGATCTGAATCGTGTGGTCGTAGCAATCGCGCAAGAAGAGCTTCGTTTCATTCGTGACTTCGGTCCCCGTATCCCGAATCAATGAATTCACAACTTCCCGGGTCGAGGTCATCGTTCGCCGAAGGACCAGCAGTTCCCGCCGCGTTGCATGGATTTCCTCCAATAACGAAACGGTGGGCCTAATCAATACGCGTTCTTCCAGATCATCGAGCTGCTCGCCGAGCGCGTCGAGCCGAGGGAAGTATTCGTCGATGACGTAGTCAACGATTGCGTAGGCCAAAAAGTCCGGACCCAACGTGCGAATCCTGCCTTTGTGCTCCAGAAGCCGCTTCCGGATCGGACCGAAACAATCCCGGTCCGTCTCCAGAAATGTGACGACGTAACGGGTGCCCAAGAAAATACTGAGCTGTTCAATCTGACCTACAGCTTCAGCGTGCAGCATGCGCATGACCAAGAAGAGTTGGTCGTCGTACTCCTCGGACTTCGGGCGTTGGTGCGTATTCACCACATCTTCCAGTGCGAGTCCATGAATCCCAAATACTGCGCCGATTTCCGCGATGACTTCCGAGTCTCCCAAGCCCTGCACATTCACCCATACACACGGAAATCGATCGATATAGGTTTTCGCATCCTGGGGCCGTGCTAGATCCGACTCCTCAATCCGCGTGTCGTCATACGCGATCACCTGGATTTTCGGTTTTGGCGCGGCGGGATCGACGACGATCGTACCGGG
>BQJS01000425.1 GCA_021604825.1 Phycisphaerae bacterium
AATTCGCACGCAGGACAGCCCGCGGCCTTGTAGAACATGAGATTCTGGTCCGTACGCCACGCGTCCGGCAATCCCAGTTTCTCCATTTCTTCGTCGTCGGCCTTGTATTTTTCGCGGCAATGCCGGCACACGGAACGTACGAGCCGTTGCGCCAAGACCGCTTCAAGCGACGCTGTAATCATGAACGGTTCGAGGTCCATATCGAGTAAACGCGTTATCGTTTCGGGCGCGCTGTTCGTGTGCAAGGTGCTCAACACCAAGTGACCCGTGAGCGAGGCTTCAACTGCGATTTGCGCGGTTTCGAAGTCACGAATTTCACCGACCATGACGATGTCCGGGTCTTGACGCAGAATGGAGCGGAGACAGGCGGCAAATGTTAGCCCGACATCTTCGCGCACTTGCGCCTGGATCACCCCGTCCAACTGAATTTCGACGGGGTCTTCCGTGGTGATGATTTTGACGCCGACTTGATTCAAGATGTTCAGACACGAATAGAGCGTGGTCGTCTTTCCGGAACCGGTGGGTCCGGTCACCAGGAAGATGCCGTTCGGTTTGTGAATGACGACATTCAACATTTTCTTGGTTTTGTCTTCGAGGCCCAAGCGATCGAGATCCACCATGGCGGATTCGCGATCGAGAATACGCATCACGATGTTTTCACCGTACAACGTCGGCAAGGACGAGACACGAATGTCGAGCTCGGAATCGCCGACTCGGATTTCGATCCGGGCGTCCTGGGGCAACCGGCGTTCGCTGATGTCCATATTGGACATAACTTTTACGCGGGAAATAATGGCAATGGACAAGTTTTTGGGCGGCGTCGTAATTTCTTGGAGAACACCGTCGACCCGGACACGAATACGGAATTCGTCTTCATAGACTTCGAAGTGAATATCGGACGCGCGCTTTTTCACGGCGTCTAAGAGCACGACATTCACAATCATGATGACTTCAGGTTCCTGGCTCAATTGCACCAGGTTTGAATCGTCGGCGATGACTTCTTGCTGGCCGAGTTCTTCCGATGTCAATTCGGAGTCACCGACGCGATCGATGAGGGCGTTCAAGGTGTCGTTCAACGAGTCGCCGCCATCGACGTAGTTATCTTTAATAAATTTCGAGATGTCGGCGTGATTGGAAACCGCGGGTTGAATGTCCATACCGACGATCTGGCGTAGGTCGTCGAGGTGGGAAATGTTGAGCGGGTCGGCCATGGCCAACACGAGGACATTGTTTTTTTCGCGGACCGGAACGCAATTGTAGAAATCGGCGATATGGGCAGGCACCAAGTGCAAGGTGGTTTCCGGGACGCTCAATTTATTGAGGTCGACCCGGTCCATGCCTTGCTGGACGGCGAGTGCTTCGACGATGTCCTGTTGATCGCACAGGCCCATGCGTACGAGCAAACGCCCCAGCATGTCCGGCTGGAGTTTTTGGCGCTGGAGCGCTTCGTCGAGTTCGAGTGGCGTGATCACGCCATTCTCGACCAGCAGGTCGCCCAGATTCCTGTCAGATACCGTAGCCATATTGGTTTGGGTCCGTGTTGGACCTCCTTGTGTTAGGCCGCAGCCCCATCACCGCCGCTGCCGCCACCACCGCCACCAAGCGCCTTGGCGTTCATTTCAAATTCGTCCGGCGCGGACGAGCGGCCGATCGCATCTTCGTAGCTCACCAGCCCCTTCTTAAAGAGTGCCAATAAATGTTCGTCCATAAGGTTCATACCGTATTTGTGGCCGGTTTGAATCGCCGACGTAATGCGGTAGGACTTGTTGTCGCGGATGAGGTTTTGGATAGCCGGCGTTGAAATCATTATTTCGAACGCGGCAACGCGGCCGAACCCACTTTTTCGCGGCACGAGCGCCTGCGAAATAATCGCTTTGAGGTTACCGGCGAGCTGTGTCCGGATTTGTTCTTGTTGGTTGGTTGGAAATGCGTCAACCAAGCGGTCAACGGTACGAACGGCGCCGGTGGTGTGCAAGGTGCCAAACACGAGATGGCCGGTTTCCGCCGCGGTCACGGCCGCGCCGATGGTCTCAAGGTCGCGCATTTCACCCACGAGGATAACGTCGGGGTCTTGCCGCAATGCGCGCCGCAGGGCTTCGGCGAAGGTCGGCACGTCAACGCCGACTTCCCGTTGGGTCACGATGCCCTTTTTATGGTCGTGGTAGTACTCGACCGGGTCTTCAATGGTAATGATGTGGTGATCGCGTTCGGTATTGAGCCAATCGATAAGGGTGGCCAAACTGGTACTTTTACCGGAACCGGTGGGGCCGGTGACCAAGATAAGTCCACGCGGTTGGTCGATAACCTTTTTTAGGGTTTGCGGCAAACCGATTTCATCGAACGTCAGGATTTTGTTGGGAATGAGCCGAAGCACCATTCCGACATAGCCTTTTTGTTTGAGAATCGACACACGGAAGCGGGCAATGTCTTCGAACGCGAATCCAAAGTCAGAACCACCGACTTCTTGGAGTTCTTGTTGGTTGTCGACCGACGCAATACTTTTCATGAGGCGTTCGGTGTCTTCGGGTGTCAAGGGGTTGTCGCCGAAATATTGCAAGTGACCGTGCACCCGTCCTGTGGGCGGGTTCTTGACCTGTAAGTGCAGGTCCGATCCTTCTCGGTCGATCAGCATCCGCAACAAGCTGACCATTTCATATGACGCCATGCAACAAACCTCCTATGTCCCGGAGGACACCCACAATCCCATTTGCCACCCGTTCACCCACGAACGAGTTGTTCACCACCGCACTGTGCTACGTAGCCGCTTCTTCGAGGGGCTTTAATGTT
>BQJS01000426.1 GCA_021604825.1 Phycisphaerae bacterium
TTCGGAGATGGGCGCTACACGACTCCCGGCAACAGCCGGAACGCTTCCCGGATTTGCTGGCCTCGCATCACCCAAATCCCAGTTCCCCTGATATCCCCTGCATTGCGTCGATCACCGTTTGGATATGCGCGTCCTGGTCCACGCCCATTTCCTCGACCCCAATCCGGATATCGTCGCGGCTCACCGCCGCCGCGAACGCTTTGTCCTTCAGCTTCTTCTTCACCGACTTCGGTGTCATGCCGGTCAGATTCTCCGGCCGTACATACGCCACGGCCATCACGAATCCGCACAGTTCATCCACGGCAAACAACGCTTTCGCCATTGGCGTTTCCCGCGCAACACCCGAGTAATCCGCGTGACCTAGAATCGCGTTGAGCATTTCCTCCGGATACCCCTGTTCACGCAAAATCGCGACCCCCGTGAATGGATGTCCCGTTTCATCGCGATCCGGGTTTGGCCATTTTTCGTAATCGAAGTCGTGCAACAGCCCGGTGACGCCCCACAGATTCTCATCTTCGCCAAGCGTATTCGCATACGCCTTCATTGCGGCCTCGACCGCCAGCATATGACGGACCAGGCTCTCTGATTCCGTGTATTCGTTCAGCAAAGCCCACGCTTTGTCGCGGTCAACATTCATCGCTATTCGTCCTTCAGAACAAGGATTGGATCGCGAAAATCGATCCAGCCCTGACTGTGCATCTGCAATACGATGTACCCTTTTCGAATATACGGCAACGCATCCGTCTCCGCTGCTTTCACGCCATTGAGATACGTCGTGCACCGGCCATCGCGTGCGCTAATCTGAAGCAACTGCCATTCTCCCGGCGTAATCAATGCATCGTCCGCCCGTGCAATCCCGTACACACTCGCCGTCGGCATCACCCCGCCGATAACATCCCAAATCTGAATCTCCGTCCCGCGATCCCCGCCGTCCTCCCGCTGCCACCGGAAGAAGACGCCGCCATTCGCACCCGGCGACGTGCGCACATACATGCGCAAGTCGAAATTCTGCACCATCGCGTCGTACTGCAAATACCCGTTGCCTCCGGACGCCCGGATCACGCCATCAACGACCTCAAACGTTGCCGGCCCATCGAGCTTTGTCCAACCGTCCAGATCGCGTCCATTGAACATTGTGACGTGACCTTCGGTGTCCGGCAACGGACTCAACGAAAAATTGCGGACATTCAATTCGCCGCTATTGTGAAGAAACCCGACTGCACCTCGGCGGAGTGTGCCCGCGAGCGCCGGCTCGTTTTCGAAATTCACGTTCTGCACAATCGCGTCGTCAATTTGAACGAACAACTGCGGCCACGCCATCCGCACCCGGCACGTCCGCCATTGTTTCTCGGTGTTTGGCACGATAGCCTCCGGCGCTTTCACGCGAAAGATCGCCCCCGTCGAATAAACGTCCCCTTTGTGATCCGGATGCCCCGACAATTCGATTTCGATCCCCGCGCGGTAGGCGCCATTGCGCGGCCCGTGAATCATCAGTCCCGATGCACACCACTTGTACACCTTAAACTCGAACGTCAGATCGAAGTTTTCGAAGTCCTGCGCGCTGAAATACGCGAGCGGCCGATGCGCCGTCCCCGACAACGTAAGCACTCCACGCTTAAACTCGGCCGTCTGGTCGTCTGCGCCATTGACATCCCAAGCTTCCGGCATGTCAAACGTCAACGTACCTTCTGCCCATGCCGTTGAACCCAACACCACCACCAATATCGAAGCGAGCACACGCATAGCATTCAGTCCTCTATCGCTAATTTCGGCAAATGTAGACGGGCATCCTAGCCCGGCACGCCCGACCGGGCAAGTCACAACCCACCGCCGGGCGTAGAATTCCCCAACGCCACCGCGTATTATCCCGGACCGAACCGTAAACTGAATAAGGACACGACCCATGCGACGCACGACCGCATTCTTGGCCATGGCACTCCTGGCGATTGGTTGCTCGTCCAGCGACAGCGACTACACCATCGCCGTTATTCCGAAAGGCCTCGGCCACCAGTTCTGGAAAACCGTTAAGGCCGGTGCCGATGCCGCGGGCAACGAATTGAATGCCGAAATCCTCTGGAACGGTCCGGCCAAGGAAACGGAAGTCGCCAAACAGATCAATATTGTCCAAGACATGATCAATCGCGGCGTCGACGCCATCGTCATGGCCGCCTGCGACGAAAACGCGCTCATCGACACGATTCAACAAGCCGTCGACGCGGGCATCACAGTCGTCACCATCGACTCCGGCGTGAAATCGGACGTCCCGGTATCATTCGTTGCAACCGACAATATTGCCGGCGCGGTCGCGGCTGCCGATACCCTCGCCGAACTCGTCGGCGGAACCGGCGAAGTCGGACTACTACCCTTTGTACCCGGTGCGGCCACGTCCGAAATGCGGGAAGAAGGATTCAAGAAAGGCCTCGAAAACCACGCCGATCTGAACCTCGTATCGACCATCTACACCCACAGCGACGTCGCGAAAGCCCTGTCCGCCACCCAAGACATGATGACTTCCAACCCAAACCTCGTCGGCATCTTCGCCACAAACGAACCCGCCTGCCTCGGCGCCATGCGCGCAATCGAAGCCGCCGGTAAAACCGGCGACATCAAACTCGTCGCATTCGATGCGTCCGAAGACCAAGTCGCCGCGCTGAAAGACGGCCTCGTCCACGCGCTCATCGTCCAAAACCCATTCCGTATGGGCCACGACGGCGTTAAAGCTGCCATCGACCGCATCGAAGGCCGTCCGGTCGAAAAGCGGATCGATACCGGCGTCATTGTTGTC
>BQJS01000427.1 GCA_021604825.1 Phycisphaerae bacterium
ATGAATTATACAACTCGTGCAAACCGCCTCCCTGAATTTTCATCGCCATTTGCGCCCGCATCAGGGGTTTCGATTGAGGTATCGAGGACAGCGACGAGCATTTATTCACTCGAAGCAGACTAGTACACCGTCCCATCTATATTGTTGGGTACAGTCTTTTAAGTTTGATTCGAGCGTCGGCAGTGGTGAATCGCCAATCGATGGTTACTTTGCATTCGTTGCTCGCTCGCTCCCAAGCTGCGATCGCCTTCGCCAGTTGTTCCGACGTTTCAAAATAGTCGCTCGTGCATTGACGACTTAAAACACTCAACTCAATCTCGGCCATGTTCAGCCAACTGCCATGTTTGGGCGTGTGGTGAATCTCCAATTTCTCCGCCAACCGTTTGGCCTCCGCCGGTTCGAAGACCTGATACAAGCTGGCAATGTTGTGCGTGTTGAGTTGGTCCATCACCAGCACGACCCTTTGCGCATCGGGATACAACACATCGCACAACTCACGAACCACCTCAGCAAAGTCCTCACGCTTGCGATGTTCATGAACGCGAACGTGCCGTCGGCCCTCCAGCGGCATGCTCATCATGAAGATGCTGGCGGTCCCGTTGCGTCGGTATTCCGAATCGACGCGTTTGACTTGCCCCGGCTTAACAGGCAACGACGGTCGGGTTTCCGCGATCAATTGTTTGGAGGTTTCATCGAGACACACCAAAGGCCGCGATGGATTAAAAGACCTTGTATAGACGTCTAAAACGTCTTCCATGCAGGCCACGAACGGCGCGCTTTGCTTGGGCGGGATGCACCAGTATTTCTTCAGGTGAGGCTTAAGGATGTTTTTTTCAAGGCGCGATGCAGCGACGATTTGCTGCACGACGCGACGATGCCCAACGCAATCGCTTGCTCTGCCAGCAGCCGAAGCGTCCAACGATTGCGACCCGTCGGCGGCTGACTGCAAGCCAACGCAATCACATGCGCCTCAGCCTCACCATCCAATGCCTTGGCCCGGTAGCTTCCGCGATTGCCATGTTCGAGCGTCCGTTCCAAGCCACGTTCAACAAGACGTTGACGAAGTCGTGCGACGCTCAGTGGGGACACGTCGAAGGCTTCGGCCACACGGGCATCAGTCCAGTTCGGGCCGTCCTTGCCTTGGTCGGCCTTGAGCAACATCTGGGCATGACGTCGTTTGTGAGCGGCCATGCGATTGGCGTTGACCATGTCTTTGAGTTGGGCACGTTCTTGAGCGGTCAGTTCAACAATGTACTTTTGCATGTCGGCCTCCTTGCCGGGAAATGGATTCTACATTCCCTGTCGGCAAGAATGCATTAAAATCGTTATTGGCGGGACCAAGTACTAGTGCTTCATTGCAGCTAGAAGTTACGGTATGCCGATCTTCTTGATTTACGATCAAGGAGGATCGCGCATGGCATTGAAAGACAAAGTGATTGTTAGGCTCAACGCCTCGCAGCGTGAAGCGCTTGGGCGAATCATTCGCACGGGCACACGCTCTGCGGCGATGCGACGACGGGCGCACATTTTGCTGAAGACCGACGCCGCAGGGCCAAATGGGTGGTCCGACGACCAGATTGCCGAAGCATTGGACACGACGCGGATGACGGTGCGACGAGTGCGTCAGCAGTTCGTGGCCGAGGGACTGGATGCGACCCTGCACCGCAAGAAGCCGACGGGTCGGCAGTACCGAAAGCTCGATGGCAAACAGGAAGCGAAATTGATCGCGATCGCCTGTTCGCCGCCCCCGGAAGGCCGAACGCGATGGACCATGAAACTCATGGCTGATCGGTTGGTCGAGATGCAAGTGGTTGAATCGATCGACCCGGCGACGGTGTGTCGGACTTTGAAAAAAACGAGATCAAGCCGTGGCTTAAACAACAGTGGGTTATCCCGCCCAAGGCCAGCGCGTCGTTCGTAGCGCCGATGGAGGATGTGCTGGACACTTATGAAAAACCTTACGATCCGGCCTGTCCCGTGGTATGCGTCGATGAGGGTGGCAAGCAGTTGATCGGCGAAGTGCGTGAGCCGTTGCCGGTGCGGCCTAGGTCGGTCGCCAAACAGGACGCCGAATACAAACGCGGCGGCGTGGCGAACCTGTTCATGGCGTTCGAACCGCTGGCGGGCAAGCGACACGTGCAGGTCACCGCACGTAAGACGAGCATAGACTTTGCACGGTTCATGAAGGAACTGGCCGATGTGCATTACCCCGATGCGCTGCGAATTCTGGTGGTGTGCGACAACCTCAGTACGCACAGCCCGGCGGCGTTGTACGAGGCGTTTGCACCGGAAGAAGCGCGACGGCTGGCCCGGCGATTCGAGTGGCACTACACGCCGCGGCACGGCAGTTGGCTGAACGTCGCGGAGATGGAGTTGAGCGTGTTGGCTCGCCAGTGCCTGGATCGGCGCATCGCCGACCTGCCGACGTTGACCCGCGAAGCGGCGGCATGGGAAGACCAACGCAATGCGGCACGGGTGAAAGTGCAGTGGCAGTTCACCACTGCCGACGCACGCATCAAGCTCAAGAAGCTATACCCCACAATCGAGTTGCAATGAAGCACTAGGCCCACCGGTGCCATAGGCGATAAAACGATCGAAGACGGCTGCGTCAGACCAAGCGGCGTCATCGAGATGGCCGTCAATTGTCGGCGTTACCGTCACACGCGGCGCAACGGCAACGCGCGCGGCAACGGACAATGCCTCGGCTTTCATCGCAGCACTGCCGGGTCCCGCCGGCGCGGCCGCAAAAAGATCGTTGACGCGGCCGACCA
>BQJS01000428.1 GCA_021604825.1 Phycisphaerae bacterium
TTTCGGGCCAGGACTTCAACGAAACGCGAACGCCCCTGCAAGCACGCATGGAAACGTTCGTCGCTTGGGATACAGCATTCATCGGAAAAGAGGCGCTCGCGCACCAACGTGATGCGGGCGGGTATCAGCGTTTGGCCGCCATTGCGAGTCCGGATCGCCGTGCGCCCCGTCATGATTTTGAATTGCGACGTGATGGAAAAACCGTCGGTGTCGTAACCAGCGGCACGTTCGGTCCAAGCGTCGGGCATGGAATTGGTCTTGCCTATCTCAACGACGATTGTTTGACACCGGGCACCACATTAGAAGCCGGTCCGCGCGGCCTTGAAGTCAGCGTGGTTGAACTGCCGTTCTATACGGACGGTACCTGCCGAAACTAGCGAGGCTCGGGGCCTCGGGCGAACAAGAAAGGCTGCACGATGTATCCAACTGATCGGAAATACACACGCGAACACGAATGGGTGCTCGACGACGGCGCCACGTGCACGGTCGGCATTACCGGATTTGCCGCGGAACAACTCGGCGACGTGACCTATGTCGATTTACCGCAAGTGGGCAAAGCGGTGAAGGCCGGCGATGCGATATCCGCGGTCGAATCCGTCAAAGCTGCGAGCGACGTGTACACGCCCGTGGGTGGCGCGGTTGCCGCCATCAATGACGCCCTGGCGGACCGCCCAGAACTGGTCAACGAAAGTCCGCAGGACGAAGGTTGGTTTTTTAAAATCTCGGGTTATGACACGGCGGAACTCGATGCATTGATGGATGCCGCAGCCTATGAGCAATATCTTGGAGAATTAGACGCGTGACTTGGGCTCCGGCAACCGACAATGACAAGTCCGAAATGCTGGCCGCCATTGGCGTATCCAGTATTGAAGACCTCTTCGAAGCAATTCCCAATGAATTGCGCGCAAAATCGTGGGACCTCCCCGATGGACTCTCGGAAATGGCCGTTCGAGATGAACTCGAAAGCATCGCCGCGACGAATCGGTCCGAGTTGGTGTGCTTTCTCGGCGGCGGTGCATACGACCATTTCACGCCCGCAGCGGTCGACGCGTTAACGTCGCGTGGTGAGTTCAGCACGGCGTACACACCGTATCAACCGGAATGCGCGCAAGGGACCTTGCAAAGCATTTACGAATACCAATCGGCTGTATGCCGCTTGACCGGCATGGAATTCGCCAACGCGTCGCTGTACGACGGCGGAACCGCGGTCTTCGAGGCGGCGACCATGTCCATCCGCATCACGAATCGCGATCGCGTCGTCTGCCACGATTCACTAAATCCAATCTACCGAAAAATGTTGGTGACGCACACCGCCAACCTGGGGCTGGAATTGTCGGACGGCGATGATCCCGAAGGCGCGGCATGTGTCATCGTCCAAAACCCGTCGTTTCTGGGTTCCATCGAAGATTTCTCCGCGCTGGCCGAACGGTGCCACGCGGCCGGCGCATTGTTGGTCGTCGTGTGTTACCCGGTGTCGTTGGGATTGCTGAAGACCCCCGGCGAAATGGGCGCGGATATCGCGATTGCCGAAGGGCAATCACTCGGGATTCCGCTCGGATTCGGCGGCCCTTGGTTGGGCATGATGGCCACACTTCAAAAACATGTGCGTAAAATGCCCGGACGCATCGGCGCGATGACGGAAGACCATGATGGCCGCCGCGGGTTTGTGTTGACCTTGCAGGCGCGTGAGCAGCATATCCGCCGCGTGAAGGCCCTCTCCAACATCTGTTCGAACGAAGCGCTGTGCGCATTGCGCGCACTGGTTCACATGTGCTTGCTCGGCGCCGAAGGATTTCGCGATGTCGCGCGGCATTGTCACGCGAAAGCCGAATACCTCAAAAGCAGACTTACCTGGGCCGAATTGATCAATGATGCGCCCACGTTCAACGAGTTCGCCGTGCGGTTGCCGAAACCGGCCGAAACCGTGGTCAGCGAAATGATGAAACAAGGATTTCTCGCGGGCTTGCCGCTCGGTTCGGTTGGCGCGGGGAACGAAAATGACTTATTGGTGGCGGTGACGGAACGACGCACTCGTGCACAGCTCGATGCATTCGCCGACGCGTTGGAGGAAGTGTCATGCCATTAATTTTCGAAAAATCCAAACCGGGACGGCGGGGCATCACCCTCGACGCATTGGACGTGCCTGAAGCGGAATTACCGGCCGCGTTGTGCCGTGCGGAGCCTGCGGCACTGCCTGAGGTGAGCGAGTTGGATGTCGTGCGGCACTTCACGAATTTGTCCCGGAAAAACTTCGGCATCGATTCACACTTCTACCCGCTTGGTTCGTGCACGATGAAATACAACCCGCGCATGGCCGAAGCCGTTGCCGCGCTCCCGGGATTCGCCGCATTGCATCCGCATCTGTCGACTTCCGAAGCGTACTGGCCGGCATGCCAAGGTGCGTTCGAGTTGGTGGATGTGACCGAACGCCTGTTGTGCGAAATCGCGGGCATGGATGCGGTGACGCTGCAACCGATTGCCGGCGCACACGGCGAGTTGACCGGTGTCCTCCTGATAGCGGCGTATCATCAAGACCACGGCAATCATCACAAAGATACGATTCTAATCCCGGATTCCGCACACGGCACCAATCCCGCCACGGCGGCCATCGCGGGGTTCAATGTCCTCGAAATTGCGTCGCGTCCGGACGGGACGATGGATGCCAAAGCCGTCGAAGCGGCGATGAGCGACAATATCGCGGGGATCATGATGACCTGCCCCAATACCCACGGCTTGTTCGAGCCGGAAGTGAAGAAGATTGCCGATA
>BQJS01000429.1 GCA_021604825.1 Phycisphaerae bacterium
CCCCACCATCCCGCTCTGGCAAGTCGTGATTGGCATTTCGTTCGGGATCGTGATCGGTAAAGAGATATTCGGCGGGGTCGGCATGAACATTTTTAATCCCGCATTGATGGCGCGTGCATTTCTCTTCTTCGCGTATCCGATTCAAATTTCCGGCGACAAAGTATGGACGGCCGTCGATCCCACGATGGCAATTGACGGGTTTAGCGGCGCGACCTGGATGGCCCGCGCGGCGGACGCCAACATCGCCCTCGAAGGCGGCCACAAATTGCTTTCGGAAAGTCTCGGCTGGTCGAACGCCTTTTTCGGGTTCATGCCGGGGTCCATGGGTGAAACGTCAACACTCGCGTGCTTGATTGGGGCGGCGATTCTCGTGATCACGCGCGTGGGTTCCTGGCGAACGATGCTGGGTTGCGTGGTCGGCATGTTCAGTATGTCGCTTATGCTCAATTTCGCGTCGAGCAGCGGCGCGACGACAAATCCATTTTTCGATGTGCCGTTCCACTGGCATTTTGTGCTGGGTGGTTTCGCATTCGCTTTTGTCTTCATGGCGACGGACCCGGTGTCGTCGGCATTTACCAACACCGGAAAATTCGTCTACGGATTCGCGATCGGCCTGTTGGGCTTGCTCATTCGCGTGATCAATCCGGCGTATCCCGAGGGTTGGATGCTCGCCATTCTCTTTATGAACATGTTTGCGCCGTTGATCGACCATTTCGTGGTTGAAGCGAATGTGCGCCGCAGGATGGCTCGCCTTGCAAACTAAAGGCTCGAAATACACGGTCATATTTGCGCTTATCACCTGCGTGATTTGTTCCGCGGTGATCTGCATTGCGGCGGTGTCGCTGAAAACCCGGATCGCGGACAACCGGCTATTGGACAAGCAGAAAAAAGTCTTGGTAGTCACCGGCCTGATGGAAGAAGGCGAAGACATCCCACCTGAAGAGGTGGCGAACCGTTTCGATTCAAATATCGTCGCGCGCGTCATCGATTTGGAAACGGGTGAGTACGTTCCGGAAGACGAAATCGATCCCCACACGTTTGACCAGCAGCGCGAACTCGCGGATCCCGCATTGAGCCGGGAAGCTCCCGCGAATCCCGCCCAAGTGTCTCGCTTGCCGAAGCATGCTCAGGTCTACTATGTGATGGACGGCGACGCCATCAATAAGCTGGTGTTGCCGGTGGAGGGCAAAGGCCTTTGGTCGACGCTCTACGGATTTCTGGTGTTGGAAAAAGATACCAACACGATTGGCGGCATCACATTTTACAAACACGGCGAAACGCCCGGTCTCGGTGGCGAAGTCGATAATCCCAAATGGAAAGCGAAATGGGAGGGCCGGAAAGCGTTCGACGATTCCGGAGAACCCGCGATTCGTGTGGTAAAGGGAGAAGTCGGCCCGCCGGCGGAAGACCCGTACAAGGTTGACGCGCTCTCCGGTGCCACCATTACCAGTAACGGCGTGAGTTTCTTGTTGTCCCTTTGGTTGGGCGAAGATGGTTTCGGCCCGTACCTGGACAAATTTCGCGCGGAACACGGAGGCACGGAAGCAGGATGAGTGCATTCGGAAAAGCGGAACGGCAAATCCTAATCGACCCGCTGTTTAATGACAATCCCATTGCGCTTCAGGTGCTGGGCATTTGTTCGGCGCTCGCGGTGACGACGTCAATGGACACGACCGTTGTCATGTGCATCGCACTAACGGCGGTGACCGCGCTTTCGAGCGCATCGGTTAGCGCGATTCGGTTGTACATCCCGCACAGCATTCGCATCATCGTGCAGATGACGATTATCGCGTCGCTGGTCATCGTGGTCGATCAAATCCTTCAAGCATTTCTATTTAACATCAGCACGCAACTCTCGGTATTTGTCGGCCTCATTATCACGAACTGCATCGTGATGGGCCGCGCCGAAGGGTACGCGATGCAGAATCCAGTTTGGCCCAGTTTTCTGGACGGGATTGGCAATGGCGCCGGGTACAGCCTGATTTTGTTGGGCACCGGCTTTATCCGTGAGATTCTGGGGTCCGGCGCGTTGTTCAAACATCAATTCCTGGCGCTGGCATCGGAAGGCGGTTGGTACACGCCGAATGGCCTTATGGTCTTGTCTCCCGGCGCATTTTTCATCATCGGATTCTTCATCTGGGGATTGCGTACCTGGAAACCCGACCAGGTGGAGGAAGAATAGGATGGAACACTACCTCAATTTGGCCATCAAGGCGGCCTTCGTCGAGAATTTGGCGCTTTCGTTCTTTCTCGGGATGTGCACCTTCCTCAGCTGTTCGAAGAAAGTCGAAACGGCGATCGGTCTCGGCGCGGCGGTTATTTTCGTTCTGGGCATCACGGTCCCCATGAACAACATCATTTACAACGGCTTGCTGCGCGAAGGCGCGCTGGCGTGGATTCATCCCAGCCTCGAAACCATGGACTTTAGTTTCCTGGGATTCCTCAGCTACATCGGCACCATTGCGGCCATGGTGCAATTGGTGGAAATGGCGCTCGACAAGTACATGCCGAAACTCTATGTGGCCTTGGGCGTATTCCTACCCCTGATTACCGTAAATTGCGCAATCTTGGGTGCGTCGTTGTTCATGGTCGAACGCGACTACACGCTGGCGGAAAGCACCGTATTCGGTTTCGGCGGTGGTATTGGTTGGGCGTTGGCGGTGGTGGCATTGGCCGCGGTACGCGAAAAGATGCGTTATTCAAACGTGCCTGCCGGCCTTCGCGGCCTTGGCATTACGTTTATTCTTACCGGCC
>BQJS01000430.1 GCA_021604825.1 Phycisphaerae bacterium
CGACCGCGCCGGCGAGAAACATGCCAAACCGGGAGGGCTCTTGTTCGATTGCGCGCACCAGGTAGCCGGGATAATCGGCGCTGAATTGCATGTTGCCGCTGCCGAGGACGGTGGCGTGGGCGGCGTAGGACGCGACCCAACATTCCTCGCCCGTATCGCGGCGAACGACTAAATAGTTGAGCTCGGGATCGACTGCGCTTTCCCGCGCACGGTTCCGTACGAACTCCGGTACATCGACACCGCCGGACGCGATGGATGCGGGTCCACGTGCTGTACGTGCAGTCTGAATTGCTTCGACAAACGCCCGGACCAGTGCGTCTTCCACGCGAACTTCGTATTCTCCGGCAAACATCGACGCCGCCAATCCGGGCCCCCACCCGCCGGGACCGCTGTGGGTGTGCGTCGCATTGAATAGAATGGTACTTGGATTGCACATGGAATCTTGGTCGCACAATTCGGCGCGGACTCGGTCCGCAATATTTTCAGGAATGATGAGAAGGTCGGCGCCGAGGAGCACGAGTTCGTCATTGCCATCGCTTAATGCGAGTGCGTACGTGTACACGGGGTCGAGAACGCCTTCGGCTGGAGCGCCACGTCGATTGCCGAATCCGGCCAACGGTGTACCGGCCGGCAACTCAAACGGGACTTTGGCCCAACCGGCTTGAAGGGGTTGGACCGGTTCTACGCTGGGCGGGGTAGCGGAATCGATTGCGGTGGTTGCCGAGCGAAATGATTTGGTTTCCGCAACCGGACGCGATCCGTAGACCGGCCACGGCCCGACGAACACGATAAACGTGAGTACGAGGAGCAAGACGATCGCGCCCGCGATCTGCAGCGCGCGTTTCAGCCGGGGCGTCACGAGCGGAATGTCGGTTGTATGCGGTACATGAACGGCCAGTATACGAAGATTGTGCCACGAGTTCCCCGCGAGCGCGGGGAACAGACTCAGTTAGTGCATGTTTGGCTGGCTGGATTCCGCGCTCGGACCGCTGGGTTGCAATCGGGATGCCACGGCCCCATGCCGTTCCAGCGCCATGTTCAGGAAATCTTCCGCAAGATTCGCGTCCACCGGGAATGTGGTGACCGTAAAGCCGTATCCTTTGATGAACTGCTCCAAATCCGCCGAAATCCGGTTAATCACAGTTTGCGCGCCTTCGCCCGGCGTTTCGAGCAGAAGTAACGCCAATCCGTTGTTGTTCAACCGAAAGACCTGATCGGTGGTGCGCAAATCTTCCGAAAGCCGCTGACCCAAGCTCGGAATTTCGTGGGTCTGGTCATTCGTAGCACACACGGTCACGAGTGAGGTCGATGCCGGATACCGGATAGCGCGTTCAATTTCTTCCCGAACCCGCGAGTGCAGGTAGGTCTCTGTCCGCAATCCGGTGGCCGGATCGCGAAAAGCGAGCTTTTCGAGTACTTCACTTCTTTTTTCGGCTTCGGACCGGCGTTGGTTCTCTTCGCGCAGACGTGTCTGCAAGTCGAGAATAGCCGCCCTCAGCTCCGCAATGTCATCCATAGTCTTCCCTTAGCGTTGACGGCATGCGGAAACGCAATTCATATGCCAATTGGAGGGTCCCCCTGGATTCCCCGAAACCCATTGTATCACAGCGTTTTCGTAGTTCAAGCGAAATATTTGATTGGGTCATATTTCCCGTTGATGTCACGAGAGTTGTCAGGTTTGACCACTTTTTGATAGAAGTTGACATATGTGCATCTTTGAGAAAATCTTGACAACTTTGTATTTTTCGCGTACGATTCACGTGGGGAATTCGCCTAATTGACGCGATTTGGGCTCGTTAGGGGATTGGTCAACATTGTCGCACTCGCGGCAACATGCAGTTCGCGGGTAGGGGGAAATGATGGACGCACAAGCCGTCGGGGTAGATCCGCCAGAATCGCGCATTCTCGTGATCGAGGATGAGCCGGCGCTCCAAGACGTCTTGTTGCAGGGGCTCGATCTGGCGGGGTATGAGTGTGAATCCGCTGCTTCCTGCGCGGAAGGCCGTCAAAAATTCGAACCCAACCGGTATTCCTGCATTCTCATCGATCTAGGCTTGCCCGATGGTAGTGGGCAAGATTTATTGGCGGAATTGACGCAAGCCGACCCCAATGTCGTGGCAATTGTCCTGACGGGTGACGGGCGTGCCGACAGTATATTGGACAGTATGCGGGCGGGTGCGTTTGATTATCTGATGAAGCCCATTGATATCACGACGTTACAGACCGCGGTCCATCGTGCGGAAGCACATCATGCGGTGGTGAGTGAACGGGACCGATTGTTGGAATTGGTGCTTGCGGAGCGCGAACAGCTTCGCGCGCGAATCGATCAGGCGACCGAAGACATCCGCCAATATGCGACGGCGTGTGAGACGAGTAACGACCGCTTGAAGGGCCTACTAGAACTAGCACGCGTGTCAAGCAATTACTATACCGATGATTCGTTGCTGCTCCGGGTCTTTGACACGCTGGCGGGGCATCTTCCGATGCGTGGACTGGTGCTGTGCGACTCGCATCGCCGAACATTGATGGCGGTGGTCAAGACCTCCGAGGATGCTGAGCGCGAATTCGTTCGTTCGGAAGGCGCGGGCGATTCAACGGACCTTGACCCGATCTTGCTGGAAGCGCAACCGGAAGTGGTGATCGAATCGTGGCTTCGGCGGCACACCGAGCTGGACCCAGGAGACAACCCTTCGCATGTGTATCCATTGCGTGGTTGGAATGGTTCGGCGTGCACCGTTGGATTTTATTTTGC
>BQJS01000431.1 GCA_021604825.1 Phycisphaerae bacterium
CCCACGACCTCATCGGCGAAGAAGGCCAAGGCTTTTACCACTTGCTCTCTGGATTAAATTCCGAACGCCTGCTGATTGCCGCCGAAGCCGTGGGCATTGGCCGAGCCGCGATCGACATCGGCGTCAAATACGCGAACGAACGCGTGGTGTTCAACCGTCCTATCGGGATGAACCAAGGCCTGCAGTTCCCGCTCGCCGACGCCTATTCAAAACTCCGCGCCGCCCAACTGCTCGTCTACATGGGCGCCACCCTCTTCGACCAAAGCAAACCCTGCGGCGCCGAAGCCAACATGGCCAAACTCCGCGCCGCCGACGCCGGTTTCGAAGCCTGCGACGTCGCCCTCCAAATCCACGGCGGCATGGGCTACGCCAGCGAATACCACATCGAACGCCTCTGGCGTGAAATCCGGCTCTACAAGCTGGCCCCCGTCTCCCAAGAAATGGCCCTCAACTACATTGGACAACACGTGCTGGGTTTACCAAAGTCGTATTGACGTAAGCGACGAATCCCTAATACCCAAATGCCCTTGCGGCCAAAACGACGTCTAGTCTTTAAGCCCTTCATCGGGTACACGATGAGCCTGTATTTTTCAGTGGTATTCGCGTGGAATTGCTGCTCGATCGTCAATAGGTCGAACGGCATATATGCCAAGAAATGCGGTGTGGAATGAATCGGGTGTAAGAATACGGTGGTTCGCGTGACCAATACTCATAAGAGAACAATGAGCATTGATTGACGAAGACCGAAAATCGCTTTTCCTGACCTGGCTCGAAGACCACGGCGCTTCGGTCATAAAGGTGGCCCGCGCCTATACCATCACCAAAGAGGAAAGTGAAGATCTCGCGCAAGAAATTCTGCTTCAAGCGTGGCGATCCGCACCCAAATTCGAGCACAAGGCAAGTGCGGCGACGTGGTTCTATCGCGTCGCGTTAAACACGGCGATGAATTGGCGCCGAAAAGACAATCCGCGCCGAATACGACAACAACCGTTGCTGGATGTGCGCGTCATCGCGACGGAAGCCATTGACAACGCCGAACACGTTGCACAGCGTGAGACGGTCGAGCAGCTCTACAAAGCAATTCACCAGTTGCCGAAAGCCGACGCCGCGTTGGTGTTGCTCTACCTCGACGAACTGAGTTATCGCGAAATGGCCGAGGTGCTCGGCATTACCGAAAGTAATGTTGGCGTGAAACTGAACCGCGCGAAAAAAGCGCTGAGCGAACTGATGAAAGGGGATCACAATGGACCCTGATGCGTATCAGCAGGCGTGGCGGGCGGAGTCGTCTCAGACACGCGTCACGGTCGATGCGGAATCGCTGCTGAATGCCGTGCAGCGTAACCAACAACAATTGCAATCGACCGTCAAAAAGGCCGACATCACTACCGTCGGAATCGAACTACTGTTGTTGCCTGTATTCATTATTGGGGGCATTGTGCTTGCGTCGCCCTGGACCTTGTATCTCATGGTGCTGACCATTACTTGGAGCATCGTGTTCAAGCTCGTGGTTCGGGCGCGAATGAAGCAGACGCCACACGCGCCCGGCGAGCCGCTGTTAAACGGTACGAAGGAGTCGCTGGCTCTCGTGGATCATCAGATATGGTTGCAAGGCAAGGTCTTTTGGTGGACTCAGTTCCCGAGTGCGATCGCTATGTTGGCGTTTTTTTCTCATGTTACCTGGTTATCATCCCAACACTGGAAAGATGCGCTCGGGACCGCGACGTTTTTCTTTGTCTTGGTCTTTGCGGTGTATTCCTTTACGTACTACTGGATCAAACGCGTTATGCGGACACAATATGAGCCGCACCGAAACGAACTACGCGCACTATTGGCCAGTCTCAGTGATGATTCGACGAGCGAGATCGCCGGCGAGTATCCAATCCTAATGAAGGAGCATTATGTGCCTTCGCGTCGCCAAAAGTTTCTCGCAAGTATGTGCGCGGTGGTGTTGTTCGCAATCGGTATCGGCGGCATTTATGTTGGATACCGAATGGATCAGGATTATCCCAGGAAATCGCCGTTCGCAGCGGTGCGATGGGATGAAGCCCAACCGGAGGTCAGCATTGGCGACGAGTGGTTTAAACTCATATCGTTGGACGGCATCCCAACCTCCGAAATCATCGAATTCAGCCAGCACACGTACGCGGACAAATGGCAAAAGCGATTCGAAGAAGATCTCGTCGAATTGCTCACGCGGATGGGAAATCCGCCAGGGGACTCGGTCACGCTGGTTATTCAATCGCTGACCTCGTCAGAGACGCGGACGCTCAACGACGTCCCAATGACAAGGGCCAATCGCCAAGCGATCCGCGATGCAGCCAAGGCGCGGCAGGAAAGTGCACAAGTACCACTCGCGGAGTTAATCCCCGACCTGCGTCGGGAAAAACGACTGGTCGGTCTTGCCGCGATGGTCATGGTCGACGGGGAGGTCGTTGACTCCGCGGTCGACGGGGAGCGGAAGAAGGGGAGTGGGGTGCCGCTGGAAATCGGCGACCAATGGCACCTGGGATCGGTCACCAAATCGATTACGGCCACGATGATCGCGCGATTGGTGGAGTCCGGCCAACTGGAATGGACCGATACCGTCGGCGAAATCTTTTCCGACGCCGGCATTCACGAGGACTGGAAGACGGTCTCGCTCAAACAACTGTTGAACCACACCGCGGGCGCGCCGGCAAACTTTTCTTTCTTGTCGCCACGAGATCGGCCTGCGCCTGGCCCAGAACGCATGCGAGCGCGTCGAGATGCGGT
>BQJS01000432.1 GCA_021604825.1 Phycisphaerae bacterium
GTACAACCGAACCATGCCATCCGGTAGCGGCGTCGAACCAAGCTTGGATTCGGTGTCGTTTCTAAGCAGGAACATGCGCACCAACTGATCGCCGTACTCCTGCGGCCGATAGCGGTACTGAATACGGAAAGGAACGCTCTGCCCCTGGAACAACCGCAACCGCTTCGACCAACCGTTCTTGACCGTTTCCGTGCCCTCGACCGAAAAGATGAAATACTCCGATAAACCCTCTTTGACAATCTGCTTGGGTGAGGCGGCTGCGTCTTCGCCAACGGCCATGTCATAGGCTACCTGGCTGAAGACCTCTAGCCTCGCATCCCGCTTCAAGTTCTTTGCTTTGCCGCGTGATTCTTCATACTCCTTTAGCTCACGTGGACTAACTAGCCCGCGTTGGGCCAGTTCCCGCACCTTCTCGACTAGATTGATCGTTCCGACAACCATACGTACCTGCGCGTTGGCGTAGTCCTCGCCGGAGTTATTTGTGATTCTGACGAAACCTTCAAACGACATGCTCTCCTCAGCCGGATCGCTGATACAAACGTAGTCCGCCGCCCAAGTGATGCCGCTCGTGAAATACGTCACCTCAAGTTCTGCATCTCCATCCATCTCGCTCTTGACCGACCAGTAAAGCATGTGCGGTTTGTCGTGCGGAAACGTCGTGTCGAGCAGTTCGAGCTCTCCGCCATGCGTTTTAAAACGCAGATCAACGCTCGTCGGATCGATGAGCGTATTCGCCCACGAGAATTGCAGCGGGTTGATCCCCTTCTTGAACGTCACCGTGCGCGTTTCCCGCACCAGGGTCAGGTCTTCGCTATTGTAGATCGTCAATTGCACCGTATCGCGCGGTGGTATCGTGGAAAGGTCCACGTTCTTCGCCATGCTCGGCATCGCAGCCAACAGTAACAGCATCATCATCCACTTGAGATTCATAAGATCATCCTCGATTCGATCCGTGTTCGATCTTCTCTACCACTCGTTTTTGATTCGGACGTGCAACGTATGCGTTTGCTTGACGGCTTTGTCGTCTGCGCCGCGCGCTGGCAGCGACACGTGAAACACTGCGACGTCGGCTGTACTCTTGGACTTGTCGAGCTTGTCGGTCAGGCTTCCGTCCTCGACCAACTCCCACTCCACGTCCCGGGCTTTGTCGCCAATGATTTCGCGCCGAAGGGCCCGCATCGATTCGCTGATGTCCAGAACCACGGGCTGATCTTTGAAATTCTCAATCTCGTACTTGAGCACCACGTCGTACTCGTACAAATTCCCCAGCACGCGCTTCTGGTCGCGGCGGTCGATGGTGCGTTTGACCACGATGTCCTTAGCCACCCCGAGGTACAGCTTCAACTCGTCATCACGCGGCGTGAACGGGGCCCAGTCTTCGCCCAAAAACGCCACGCCACCGCGCCCGTCGTCTTTGAAGATTCTGGCTTTGCCGAACATCAACGGGAACGCGCCGAGCCCATTCGCTTCATCGTTCTTTAGGACATAGTGCATCGGGATGCGCAATTGACGCTTGCCCGAGTCGAGGTATCCATATTCCGAGAGGCTGGCTGTGTAGATTTTGCGGATTGGTACGTCTTGAAACTTGGCAAAGAGAAGCTGCTTGGTCTCATTGATGCCGATGGGTCGCTCGAAGCGTTCGCCAACGCCCGCCCACATGCCAGCCACACCGAACGCCTCGTTCGCCCGGTTCTGCAACTGCACGTACTGCCAGAGCGTCAGCATCTTCTCGTCGAAGGAAGCGACCGCGCGGTATGCGTACGACTTGTCGAGTTGGCCAATGACGTAGCTGATCCGAACCCGCGCCGAGCCAGCCGACGGAGAGGACACCTGCCACGTCAGCGCATTCTCACCAGGAGTGTACGAGACCGAAAGCACCCGGATACTCTCCGGATCGGTGAGGCATCGCAGCTGAATGCTATCCTTGTTGATACTCGCGTTGGCCCACGCGAAGACAACATCATTGATCCCCTCTGCCAAAGGGACGATGCGCTCTTCTTCAACAAGCGTCGCATTCGCATTGTCCAGTTGAATCTCAACCCGCTCGCGCGGCGGAAGGGTGATAAGCTTTATCGAAGCCTCGCAAGGTCGTGCGGTCGGCACGAATCCGACAACCAACAACACAAATGAGCGCGCCATTATTCTACAGTTCATCTTCACGACTCCTGATGATCGTTCACCATGCCGATTTAACCAAACGCATTTCGCAGGAAACGCATCTGGTACGGACTTGGACGCAGGAGTCGGCCTGCGGTTTCCGATTTGTTTGAGAATTTCAGGAGGGCGATCCCCATCGACCGATAAGCCCCGGGGCGTGAATGAATGCTGTGCCAGCACGAAACCCTGGCGGACCGACCGTCGAAGGCGGTTTCGATGATGGTCGCGTCATTGAGGCTCTAGCACTGGCGGCCTTCAACATCCAATGATGCGCGCACCGGCCGATTCCAGATGCGGCACGATGAATATCAAATCCGGAGAAGTGTGACGCCGCCTGCAAGGTGGCGTTGGTCGGCTTGATTCATTGCAACTTATTTTGACGCCGGCCAGACTATGACGCCTGAGGTATTGATGTAGCCAAACCGCTCGCCGCCATCAACTGTAAATAGCGCAAGGCCATTCTTAAACGGCGCGAGGTAATCAAACTGAGGCTCAACCACGATTTTTCCCTTCGGATCTGCGAACCTCATTTTTCCATCGATCTTGACCGGCCGAAGTTCATCATCCGCAGGCAGCCGATTTGGCG
>BQJS01000433.1 GCA_021604825.1 Phycisphaerae bacterium
AAGATCTTTTGAAAGGTGAAGGTACGAATTAAATGCCCCGGTATAGACGAACGAAAGTTTGCCCTGCTTCCCCTGCGGCGACGCCGACACATAGCTGCCGCCCGGTGATTGCCAATCACCCCCACTGGAAAACGCGGCCGCGATACCCGCGCGCAGAAGCGTTAGTTCGCGCTGAAGCGATTCCGCTGAATCGGCAATTAGGGCTGCGGCGTAAGGGGCGTCCACATTTGTACGCGCCGCATGAAATGCACCACGCGCCATATCCGCGATGGCCGTCCCGCGATTTACGTCGGCGGCCAATTCCGCCAATCGCGCAAGCAGATCATCGCTGGTCCGGCCGGCAATCGGAATGAGTTGCGCCGGTTGTGCATGAAGGTAATCGTTCGGGCGGACCGCGTCGGAGCCTTCGGAAAGAATGACGTGACCGCACGTGCCGTCCATTGACACACAATTGACGCCGGCGCGACGCGGCGCGCCATCCGCATCCCTCAGCCAGGTCCTGGATTCGGTCGGGATGTAAAAGGCATCCGTTTGTTCACGTTGTTCGTCGTTCGCGGATTGCCAGGATGGCACCGCGGGAATGTAACGATGATGTAGGCATAACGCGGTTTTGACCATGCTCGCTAGGCCGGATGCATTAAACGTATGGCCAATGTTCGCTTTCACACTACCCAGCGCGCAGCGTTGCTCACCCGCCGCGCCGAATGCATCACGGAGTCCCGCAAGTTCCGCATTGTCTTGGCCGGAGAAACCGCTCGCGTGCATTTCGATGTATTCGATCGCGTCCGGAGTGACCCCGGCGCGTTCCATGGCGTGTTGGGCTGCCCGTGCAACGGCGTCGCCATCGACGCCGCCTTCGATGCAAAGCCCGTCGATCGACGCATAGACGCGATCGCCGCGTTCCGTTGCCTCCGAACGGCGTCGCAGTACGATTGCCGCCGCGCCCTCGCCAATTTGCCAACCATCACTGTCCGTCTCAATGCTAAGCGAACAGTTGCCGGTGTTGAGCGTTCCAAATTGTTGGCGTAACAGCACGTTCTCCATGCTGCCGGACAAATCGACCGCCGCAACGACAATCGCTTCGACATCACTGGTCTCGAAAAGTAGCTGCGCGACTTCCAAGCATCGAAAGACGGAGTTTTCTTCCGCGGACAAGGTGAACGCCGGCCCGGTGAAATCCCACAACGATGATACGCGCGCGGCCATGATGTTGCCGATGAGGCTTGTGTACTGATTGAGTTGCGCGGATTCGTGAAGACTGTTCTTGACGATGGTTTCGAGTGCATCGCGCTCCGAATCGCCCAAAGCTTTCGATGCGTTCGTCCACGCTTCGGGAAATTGGGCTTGAAGATTAACGCGGCCACGGAACTGGTGAACATCCAGTTCGATACCCATGCCCACCAATACGGCGATGTTTCCGCCCGGCTCCATCTGCGCATCTTGCAACGCGCGGTCCGCCACTTTCAGAAGCATAAGTTGTTGCGGAATTAGCCGGTCGTCTTCATTCGGGGGGATTTTGAAGTGCAAGAAATCAAGTTCAAGATCTTCGATGAATGCGCCACGAATGGCTTCATCGTTCTCAAGGCCCAACGCGCTCAGGACGCCGGGCGATGCTTCAAGGCCCTTCCAGCGCTTGCGGGGAAGAGGTGCGAATTGTTGTTCCGCGTCGAACACCGTCTTGTCGAACGCGGTCAATCCGTCACACCCTCGGAAATACGTGTCCATGCCCACAATGGCCATTGAAGGCGTCTGTTTCTGCGTGGACGCTGGGGGTGCGTCGCCGGAGTCCCGGGGCTCTTCGAATACGAGGTGCGCGTTGCACCCGCCAAAACCGAATACGCTAACGCCTGCGCGTTTGACGCCAGAGCTCTTGTCCACCGGCCATTCGCGATTGGCACTCACGATTTGCGCTGCGGAAAAGTGTTGCTGCGGTGATGTTTGCGGTTCGTCCACTTTTATCGTTGCTGGAATGAGATTGTGTTTCATCCCCTCGATTACTTTGACCATCCCCGGCATACCCGCGGCGGTCAGCAAATGCCCGAGATTCGATTTCACCGAACCGATCAGCGGGGCATCTTGTTTGTCGTCCGGCGTGAAAAAGGTTTCCATCGACGTCAGTTCGACTTTGTCGCCGAGGGGCGTGCCGGTTGCATGACACTCGATGTAATCGACCGTGGCGGGATCGACCTCGGCATCCTGGTAGGCCCGTTTAAAACACTCGACTTGGCCCCGGGCATTCGGACTCAACACGAATTGCCCTTTTCCGTCATTGGAAAGGCCGCCGCCGAGAATCGCCGCGTGAATCGTATCGCCATCCCGTACCGCGTCTTCGTAACGTTTTAGCACCAGCATGCCCGCGCCTTCACCGGCAAACAGTCCTTGCGACCGCCGGTCGAGCGGTGCGCTAATGCCGTTTTCGGGATACGCCTGAAAAATCGAAAAGCCCATGTTCACGAACATGGGATCGGCGGCACTCACCGCGCCTGCCAGCATCAGGTCCGCCCGGCCGGTGCGGAGGTATTCGATCGCGAGCTTGGTGGAATACAGCGACGACGCACACGCCGCATCGAGTGCGAACCGAACACCGCCGAGGCCCAGCGTATCGCTGATCAATCCCGCGGGATAGCCCGCGATAAGACCTGCTTCACGGCCAACGTTTTGCGGGGTCGTATAGCGTGGGAGTACGAAGGAATCGTCGTCCAGCAATTCCACGATCGCTTGGTTCAAC
>BQJS01000434.1 GCA_021604825.1 Phycisphaerae bacterium
CCGCAATAGAGATTGACGTACCGCACGCCACGCTCCAACAGCCGCCGCGCCATCAAACAGTTTCGCGCATACGAGGCCTTAAGGCGGTTGTCATCCTGTGTTCCGTACATCGCATGAATGTATTCCGGTTCTTTGGACAACTCCGCGACTTCCGGCGCGGACAACTGCATGCGCGCCGCAAGTTCATAGGCCGCCATGCGCGCTTGCAATTCCGTATTCCCGGGATGCGAATGCGCGTGTTCGACGTTCATCGATTCGATTAACGCCCGCGTCGCTTGTTCTTCCGCGTCGTCGACGCCTTCCGGCAAATCGAGATTGCGAACCGGCTGGTGATCCGCCAGTACGATCGCTTGATGCTGCGCCGGCAGAAAACCGTTCGCCCAGTTGGCCTTCCCGTTTGGCGGTTCGCCCCGCACATCCGGTATCGACACATACGCCGGCAAATTCTCGTTTTCGCTCCCCATCGCAAAACTGAACCACGCGCCCGCACTCGGAAAGCCCTCGTTGACTTGGCCGGTGTTCATAAAAATGCAGCCGGGCCCGTGCGTATTTGTTTTCGACGTCATGGAATGCACGAACGCAATGTCATCGGCGTGGACCGACATCTTGGGCAACAGCGACGACCACATCTTGCCGCTCTGGCCCGCCGGCTTGAATGCCCACGGGCTCTTCATCAGGTTGCCGTTCTTCCCTTGGAAACTCAGAAAGTCTTCGGCGCCGGGCAAGGGTTGTCCGTGATACTTTTCCAACGACGGCTTATGTTCCCACAAGTCAATGTGTGACGCGGCACCCGGACAAAAAATTTGGATCACGCGGCGTGCTTTCGGCGCGGCATGGGGCGCGAGCAACTGATCGGGTAGCGCCGACGCGAAATCGCCCGCCATCAATCCAGCCAATCCGATGCCCGCCATGCCGGTATACACGTCCGCAAGAAATCCTCTACGGGAAATCATGTCCTCGTGAACCGATTGCACCGCGTCCATACGACTATTTACACAATATTTTCCCATGGCTCAATCCAAGTACACCAGTTCGTTTGCATTCAACAATCCACGACAAAACGCGACAAGCCCGTATTCGGCGATAAACGACTCAGCGGTTTGCCGTTCCGTCTCCGCGGGGGTCCGCGAAAACGCCAAGGCATACGCCCGTTCGATTTGTGCGGACACGACATCGCCGCCGGTGTCGGCACGCAACCGTTCGGAAAGCGCGGTCGCCATGTCCATCGTAAATGTGTGGTTCATGAGCGTGAGCGCTTGCAACGGGGTCGTCGTCGTCGCCCGTCGCGGCGCGGCCAGCGCGCAATCGGGGCTGTCGAACTCGGTCATGAGATCGACGCGCGCGGCGCGGACATTCTGGTGATACACCGCACGCCGGTACGTTTCCGGTCCGAACGTGTCCAATGGCGCGTAGGTCGAAACGTTATCGCGCATGTATTGATATAACCGAAATCCCGGTCCACCCATCGTCATGTCGAGTTTTCCGGAAATGGCCAGTACGGTGTCGCGAACCTCCTCGGCGGACAGGCGGCGCGGCGAGAATCGCCACAAAAACCGGTTGTCGGCGTCGCCCGCCGCGGGCTCGGCACGGTATTCACCGCTCTGACGATACGTCTGGGACAGCATCAACAACTTGTGCATCCGTTTTAGCCGCCACGGTTCGCTGCCGTCGGACGGCATCACGAGCTCGTGTGCGAGCCAATCGAGCAACTCCGGATGACTGGCTGTCCCACCCATAAACCCAACGTCGCTGGGGTTCGCCGCGATACCTTTGCCGAAGTGGTAGTACCAAACCCGATTGGCCAGCACCCGCGGGGTGAGCGGATTCTCCGGCGCGACGATCCAATCCGCGAAGGCTTTTCGACGATCACGTTCCGGCGTCTCATTGGTCAATCGGTACGCTTCAAGGGCGTCGGCCAACGTATCAATCGCCGAAGGGACAACAACGTCGCCCTTCCGTTGCGGATCGCCGCCGAGAAAGATGTGGTAGTCCCCCTCAGGCTCAACAAGCCGGCCAACCCGCAAGCGCGGTAACGGCGGCACTTCGCGAATGCGCGCGTCCACCGCGGCAATTTCTTGGTCTAAGGCAGCGCGTTGTTCACGTTCTTCCGTCGTGATTGTCCAGTCGAGCATTCGCTTGTTGCGGTGGGCGTCGCTGACCGGCTTGCGCGAATACGAATCCGCGACTTGCGTCCAATGTTCGCCGTCCGTCGATACTTCGATTCGGTATTCAGAGACCGTCGGCGCTTCGCCATGCGTCGGGCTGAGCGCGCCCATTCGGTCGCTTGAAATAAACACGCGGCGCACCGATTCCGTCTCCGCGAATTCGATTAACAATTCCGGCCCATTCGCAATCCAACGCGCGCCAAATTTGCCGTCGATCGTGAGATCCGCGAGATACGCCTCGCCAAAGTCTTCGGCTACGTGGCTTTGCCCCGTCGCTTTTCCACCATTTGCCGCAGCAGCCACGTTTCGGGGTACATCGTCGGCGGTCCACACTTCGAATTCGTCCAAACGAAAATTCGTGCGCGAATTCGGATCGTTATCCCGGCCTTCAGCGCGAAGTCGGAGATAACGTGCGGCTATCGGCGGAAAAATCTCTTCCGTACCCTTCCGATCCACCGGTGGCCGCGTCCACCGCGCCTCGAATTCCGCGATGTTGGATTCCGCCCGCGCCATGATGCCGCTTTCCAATTCTTTCCGGGACGTTACAA
>BQJS01000435.1 GCA_021604825.1 Phycisphaerae bacterium
GTAATCAGTAGCGACGCCCACAGCATCATTTTGTCTTCGTTGAAAATGTAGTCGGTGCACATGCCGACGGCCAATGGTCCCATGCCGAGCCCGATGACATTTACGATGAATAGGTAGAGCGCGGAAGCTTGACCACGCATGGGGTTGGGCATCATTTGTTGAATGGCTGCAGGCGCGACGCCGAACGGCATCGCGAGCGTGAACGCCGACGGTATGAGAAAGCAGTAATACGCGACATAAGGATTCGAGGCCATGACGAATCCGATTCCAAGCGGCAAATTCGCGATTGCGGCCATCAGCCCGACGCGCATTTTCGAGTCAACATATCCCCGTTGCTCCAAGCGGGACGCACAGTAGCCGCCGAAGACTATGCCCAAGGTACCAAAGACAATGACCGCAATTCCGTAGTGATACGCCGCCTGAATTCGCTCCCAGTTGTGGGTTCGCACGAAGAATTCCACGACCCATGCCGCGCTGCCGTAGCCGACGAAGGACAACGATGAAAATCCGACGCTATGGCACACAAACGTTTTCCAATTCGTCCGAATGTATGCGCTCACTTCGGCAATCGGGACGCTTTGACCCGCGATTTTCTGACCAATGCCCCGCCGCACGGGTTCTTTTATCGTGAAGAGCACCAACGAGAAGAGCAGGCCGGGTACGCTGATGATGAAGAACACGAGTTGCCAAGGACGTATCTCGCCGACCAACGGCAAAATGTAGTTGTCGGCCCCGCGGACGAATCCCAACACCATCGCGCCCAGGATGAAGGCGGAGCCGGACCCGATGTAGATGCCCATACCGTACACACTGAGGGCGGTGGACAGGCGTGATGGCCGAAAATAGTCCGTGATAAGTGAGTACGCGGCGGGTGAAAGACTGGCTTCACCGACACCGACGCCCAGTCGAAACGCCAACAACTGGCTATACGTGCGCGCTGCGCCGCACCCCGCGCTCATGATACTCCACGTAGCGAGACCGATAGCAATGATACTGCGACGCGACTTTGAATCGGCAAGACGGCCGAGCGGAAATCCAAAAAATGCGTAGAAGATGGCGAACGTGGGACCGATGAGAAACCCGATCTGCGTTTCGGAAATGCCGAGATCTTCTTGAATCGGACCAATCATAATGTTCATGACTTGCCGATCGACGAAAGAAAAAATGTAGACGATCATCAGGACAGCAACCACATACCAGGCAACCCGTTCACTGGGATACGGAATATCTTCTCCGTGTGTTGCGTTTGCTACCTGCTTTTCAACGGCGTTCGATTCCGTCATGCATGGCCCCTTATGATGTTGGAAGTGCGCCCCTAGCCTGTTGGCAACTATAACCGTGGCGGTAGTGAAAGAAAACCACTCCGTGGTTACCTACCGTTCGGATGCTGCCATCGTGTCCAATTCATCAATCGTGAAGCGCACACTGACAATGTACGGCTCTTCGCCCTCGGTCCAATGGCCGTAGGTTGTGGCGATAAACGTCCCGTCCGGCAAACGTTCAAAACCGGGGTACGCGCAGTCCGCGCCCTTGTGGTTGTCCATGAAACGGAGACGGTATTGACCTTCGCGATTTTCGACGATGTCTTCATAGGTGCCAACCCATCCAACCCAATCGCCCTTGGTGGGACTTTCGAGCGTCGTGTCGCGAAACGTGAGAACGAGGCGTCCGTCGGGCGCATACCGGCCGATATGGCGATCGCCGGTGAGTGCGCCTTGCACTTCACGCGGTTCGGACCACGTTTCGCCTTCGTCGTCGGAAAAAATGACAAACGAATTCAGCGTACGGCTGTTTTCGCGGAGGAGTACCGCCATCTGATTGCCGTCCGGCGAGCGGATGAGCCCCGGTTCGCACAAATGCGCCGCGGGATGTTTCGCGATGACCGTGGGTTGACTCCACGTGAGTCCGCCGTCTTTCGACAAGACTTTGTAGACTTCAAACGCGCCGCGCTCCCCTTTGTCGCGTAGAAAGCGGCCATCGTCGTGAAACAACGCCATGTAGTCGCCGTTCTTCAATCGCTCGACACACCCCATCGTGACAATGCCGCCGTAATCGCCAATCGGCTCCAGTGGCGACCATGTCACCCCGTCATCCTCGGAAACGGCCATGCGAATCGGATAAAGTCCGGAAAACATGATGAGCCGTTTCGTGCCCTCGGCGTCGATTACGCGATGAATGGTCGGCACTTCTTTTGACGTCGCCCAATTGTCCGGTACCGGCAACCGTTCGCTCCAGGTGAGTCCGGCGTCGTCGCTGCGTTTCATGACGATCGCGCCGCGCCCATGGCCTTTGGGATACACGCAAATCATGGTCGTGTTGTCCTCAAGCAACACGGTCGTCGGATGGCCGAGGTATTGCCCCGGTTCACGATCGACGATGATTTGCCGGTCCGTCTGGTTCGCCAGGTCAAGCAATGGAATGGTAAATCCGCGTTGCGGTTCGGCGTATGCCACACCGCACGCGAAAAACGCGACCATCGCAACGATTGAGCTTTTCCCGAACGCCTTCATGAGTACAGTCATGCTAAAACTTCTCCATTTGCGTGTTCCGATCAGCCTGCGTGTTATACTTCACCGTTGGCTGTGCCGCAATGCCGAGCTGCCGGCGCGGTGTTTTTAAGGCGAATGAACCATGTTCCGGGTAGACGCTGAAAAGCCAGTCGAGTTTTGCGACGGACTCAGCCGCCGCGACTTCCTCCATGCGGGAAG
>BQJS01000436.1 GCA_021604825.1 Phycisphaerae bacterium
GAAATCGCCCGATCCAACGTCGTCAATCGAATTGGAGTCGACCGGTTCTTCGGTCTTTGGTTCTGGTTCGGTTTTCGCTTTGGCCGCTGCAGGCTTGACCGCGGGTTCCGGATCATCTTTCGGCAGCAAATCTTCCGCACCCATTTCCCGAATGATGGCGTCGATCTCTTCGGCCTCAAGCGTTTCACGCTCGTACAACACGTCGGACATTTTCACCAAAATGTCTTTGTGTGTGACCATGACCTGCTTCGCATCCGCGTAGGCGTCTTCGAGGAGTTTGTGAATCGCTTGGTCTACTGCGGACGCGGTCTCGTCGCTGAAATCGCGTTCGCGCGTGAAATCGCGGCCGAGAAATACTTCGGCTTGCGTCCCGAACGAAATGGGCCCGAGATCGCTCATCCCCCATTGACACACCATGGAATGGGCGAGTTCGGTAGCACGTTTCAAATCGTTCGATGCGCCGCTGCTGTACTCGTTGTAGACGACTTCTTCCGCGGCGCGTCCGCCCATTAAGACGCGAATTTGGGCGAGGCAATAGGCGCGGGAATAACTGTGCTTGTCTTCCTTCGGCAACATGCTGGTCAGGCCCAACGATGGGCCACGCGGAATGATTGTGACTTTGTGCACCGGGTCGCAGTTCGGCAACAACCGGCCAACGAGCACGTGGCCGATTTCGTGGACCGCTGTCGATTTCTTCTCAACATCACTCATCACGAGGCTACGGCGTTCGGGCCCCATCAACACACGATCTTTGGCTTCTTCGAAATCGTGCATGCATACTTTGTCTTGATCGCGCCGTGCCGCGAGTAATGCCGCTTCGTTCACGAGGTTCGCGAGGTCGGCACCGGAGAACCCGGGGGTACCACGGGCGATGGTATCGATATTAACTTCGCCTTCCAGCGGCACATTGTTGTTTCGAATGTGGACATTGAGTATGGATTCGCGTCCGCGAATATCGGGGTTCGCCACCATCACTTGGCGGTCGAATCGGCCGGGGCGCAAAAGCGCTTTGTCCAGCACGTCCGGACGGTTGGTCGCGGCCATCAGGATAACGCCTTCGCTGGTGTTGAACCCGTCCATTTCCACGAGTAATTGATTCAATGTTTGTTCGCGTTCATCGTGACCACCGCCAAGCCCCGCGCCACGTTGACGTCCAACCGCGTCGATTTCGTCGATGAAGATGATGCAGGGCGCGTGTTTTTGGCCTTGTTGAAAGAGGTCGCGCACGCGGCTCGCGCCAACGCCGACAAACATTTCGACGAAGTCGGAACCGCTGATACTAAAGAATGGTACGTGGGCTTCGCCCGCGACCGCACGGGCCAATAGGGTTTTACCGGAACCGGGAGGGCCGATGAGCAAGACGCCTTTGGGAATCCGGCCACCCAGGCGCGAAAACTTTTTCGGGTCTTTCAAGAACTCGATGATTTCTTGGAGTTCTTCTTTTGCTTCGTCCACGCCGGCGACGTCGTTAAACGTTACGACCTTGTCGCTGTGGTTCACGAGGCGCGCGCGGCTCTTGCCGAATGACATGGCTTTGTTGTTGCCGCCCTGCATTTGGCGGAACATGAAGAACCAGAACAACCCAAGAAGAACGATGATTGGCAAAATTTGGAGGAGGAGCATGGAGAACCAAACATTTTTCTCCTCGTATTCCGGCTCCACCTTGTTCGCTTTCAATGCTTCAAGTATGGCCTTGTCGTCGGGATTGTTGCTGTCGAGATCTTTGTCTTTGAACTCGATTTTCTTGTTCCCATTGATCTCTTTGCGCAAGGTGATGGTGTAGTCCCAGAGATTTTCGGACGACGATGCTGCGAGCTGAACCCGTTCAACATTGTCGGTCTCGATCTGCTCGACCCAGTCGCGCTTGGTAAGGGCATCGTTTTTGCCGGGTTTTTGCGCGTAGTTGGTGAGCAGGAGGACAAGAATGATGAGCAGGATCACCCAAAGGGAGATTTGCTTGAAAATGCCGTTCATGAAGGAGAACTATCCTGGTTGCGCAGGACCGTTACGACCTGTCGGCCAGTTACGTCGGCCGGCAGGTGGGCAAAACCCGTTCCGCCACACGTCCCGTCAAAAGTTTTGTCGTTACAAGACACCAATGATAACACAGGAAGGGGGGGCGAACAATTCCCGCACCTGTGAGCGGCGAAGCTCAACTCGTTGATTTTACTTGCGTTACAGCGAGGCGCAGAAGGTCTCGATGGGATTGTTGTGCCGATGAGCAGCCCAATTAATGCCTCGATTGCAGCGTCTACCGGTCGTTCAGTACGATGAGCCGGATTCGATTTCGAATTCGTCGTCCACCCAGGAGTCCGTGAAATGCCGCAAACACAGCCAATCCAACGCGTTGCCGTCATCATGGCCGGAGGGTCTGGTGAGCGGTTTTGGCCCCTGTCGCGGCGCCTTCGCCCGAAACAACTGCTCCGGCTGACGAGCCACGACCGCACCATGCTGGGAGAAGCCGTCGAACGCATAAGCCCGCTCATCCCTGCGGAACATGTGTATATCGTCACCGGCGAACACCTGGTCGGCCCGATACGCGAGGCCGGTATCGGCGTCCCGGAGGGCAACGTCGTCGCTGAACCGGACAAACGGAATACCGCAGGCGCACTGGCCTATGCCGCCGCGCACCTCATCGCGAAGTATGGCGGCGACGGCTCGGCGTTGAGCATGGCGATTCTGACCGCGGACCACATCATCG
>BQJS01000437.1 GCA_021604825.1 Phycisphaerae bacterium
AGATGATCCAGATGAGCAACAACGATGTCGTAATGGAGTGCGCGGAGTAGATGCAGTAGCGCGATTGAATCGGGGCCGCCGGATACCGCAACCAGAATACGGTCGCTGGGTGACAACATATGGTGGGCGTGAATCGCGCCCTGCACGCGATCGAGCATCGCTACGGATTGATCGGACACGGGGATCGTCCCGGTTGGGGAAAAAGTGGTAGCGGTGCACGGATTCGAACCGCGGACCTTGGGATTATGATTCCCCTGCTCTAACCAACTGAGCTACACCGCCACAGTGTCGGTTTGATGTTTCAAAACCGACATAAGAGTTTAGCGTATAGCGACTTAACAAGTCCAGAACCGAACGGCCATGGAATGTGCGGTAAAAAAATGCGGCCACCGATCACCAAGAACTTCGCTGGTATGCAGAATCACGAACCCAGCGACCGGTAGCCGCAAACGCAGATGTTGTTTGGTTGTCCGAGCCCAGCCCTGTAGCCCGGTCGCACCCATAGGGCATTGTTTGGTAAATTTGCAGTGTTCACGGTCCACGACACTCGAACCGAGGTAGCCCATGAAGTTAAAACCCCAAACGAAGCAAAAAGTTTCATGTTCATTCCATTTTGTTGTGCTGCCGCTCGGATTCTTGCTCAGTTTCATGGCGATTCACTGCGCCCCACAGCCTAAGACGCTAACGCCCGAGGAGCGGTTGGAGGCGGTCGATAACATGTATTCTGAGTATCAGGAGGGGTTTCCAGAAGTGCCGGAGGTGGAACCTGCGGAACTCGCGGAAGCTTTGGCGGATGGCTCGACCGTTTTGGTGGACGTGCGTGAACCGCGCGAATGGGCCGTATCTCGCATTCCAGGGGCCATTACCTTGGACGCGTTCGAGCGCGCCAAGGATACGTATAGAGACCGGCCCATCGTCGCGTACTGCACGATTGGCTACCGAAGCGGTCAATTCGCGCAACGGTTGACCCAGGCTGGCTTCGACGCCAGCAACCTGCGCGGGAGCATTCTGGCTTGGGTTCATGCGGGCCAGCCACTCGTCAATGACGAAGGCGAGACCACGCAGGTGCATGTCTACGGCCCCCAATGGGATTTGTTGCCGGACGGCTTCGAATCGGTCTGGTAAACACGGCAATTCTCCCGATAGACGTCTCCATCCTAGAGCACCCGGTATCCCGCCGAAATTAAACTATTGACAAAACGCAGCCCTAGTGCTATTTTTGTTGTCAACTGTGAACTGGCGTGCGTTGATTCCGGTGGGGACATCGGATTTCGCGTGCGTTTCCGGACGCGCTTTGGGGGGACCTCGGCGTCTTCCGGATACGGTGGGATTGGCCTAATACGTCACAGGATCGAGACGCCATGTACGCCAAGGGGGATATAAAGCAACACCATCAGCGCCGGTGGTTGCCATGGGTGGCTGCCACATTAGCTGCGGTGTTTCTTGTCCTGGTAACGGGATGCGCAACAGGCCGGGGAAGCTCAAGCTCCGTGCCCGATCGCTGGCCCCTTGCCGGGAAGTGGCCCGTCACCAGTGAATTCGGTCCACGCCAAGATCCTCGGGCGGGCACATGGCGCACACACACCGGAGTGGATCTGTCCGCTCCCAAGGGAACTCCCGTATTCGCGACAGCGCCAGGCCGTGTTGTATTTGGCGGCCGGGATCGTGGTGGATACGGAAAGTTGGTGAAGGTCGAACACGGTAACGGCTTGGAAACGTGGTACGCACATCTGAGCCGTCGTGCTGTTCGAGAGGGGGAATACATTCGGGGGGGTCAGCAGTTGGGGCGCGTCGGCAACACCGGTCGAACGACGGGGGCGCACCTCCACTACGAAGTAAGGGTTCGTGGTGAAGCGGTTGATCCCCGGGGGTATTTGGGCGATCGATCGGCGTTTGCCTCTGCAAAGTAGTACACGGGATCGAAGGTACAGAATCCGCCGGCACGGAATTGGCCGGTCAATGGGGGTCAGGACGACCGATGAACGACGAAACGATGACGCATTTGCTTAGTCTGCTGGACGACGATTCGCCCTGTGTCCAAGCGCACATACGTGAACGCCTTCTAGGACTGGGCACCGGCGCGGAACGACGCATTCAAATGATGGTGCGGTCGATGTCGACCCCGGTTCAAAGCCGCGCGGCCAAACTGGTTCGTGAATTGCGCGACGCGGAAACGTTGCAATCGTCGTGGTATGCGTGGCGTGGTATCGCGGACCCCTGGGCCAAGCTTGAGTTTGGATTGGATTTAATCGCGCGCATGCAATACGGCTGGTCGCCGCCGGTGCAGTTGAGCGACTTACTCGACGATTTGGCGGAGGAGTATTTGGAAGCGGGCGGCATGCTCGATCCCATTTCGATGAGCCGATTTCTCTTTGTCATCAAAGATTTCAACGGAGAAGCGGACGATTATTTTGACCCGCTCCACAGCAACATGATTCATGTTTTGCAATCGGGCTACGGTTTACCCATCAGCCTGTGCAGCATGTACATGCTATTGGGTTGGCGACTGGGTGTCACCGCATTCGGGTGCGCGCTGCCCGGCTATTTTATTACCCGTTCCGACTATAAAGGTGACCGGGTCTACATCGATTGCTTCAATGGCGGACGCGTGATGACGCGCTCGGAAGTGGTCAAGGGCGGTGGTCCGTTGCCGACACACATTCACTACGTGTTGGATGAGCCGGCGCCCACGGAACAAAT
>BQJS01000438.1 GCA_021604825.1 Phycisphaerae bacterium
GTTCCAAATCGAGGTGGCACGTCACGTGGATCAACCGCTCTCCGAGCAACGGGTGAACCGCGTTTTCAACGAAGCCAACGCGATACTGCTATCCGACGACAACGAATGCCCGGACGTCTCCTGCCCGGTCACATTTGAACGAAGCGGCACGATCGACACCTTCGACAACAGCCCGGCCATCGTCACCACCGAAGCCCAACTCGATGCCGTCTTCGACAACCCAGCCGACATCAAAATCGTCACGCTCATGGTGGGCGTGTGCGGCTCACCATCTGCCGACGACGTTTCGCTGGTGTTGGGATGCGCCTTCACGGGTGGGACGGCCGTCCTCGTGCAAGACGCCCCGTCCGATGTCTGGGCCCACGAGTGGGGACACGTACAGGGTTTGCCCCATCGCAACGATTGCGATCGAAACCTGATGCACGCATTTGAACTCGAAACCAATGCCGTCAATGAAACCGAGCGCGACGCGTTGCTCTCACCGACACCGGGTCAAAGCTTCCTCGCATTCAAGACCATCGCCGAAGATGAAGCATCGTCGCCGGCTGAGATGCCAGAAGAATCAGCATCGATCGACGAAAGTGCGACCGTCGCCCGCCCACTCGACGACATTTTCGATCGGCGCTATCTCGCCGGCCTCCCAAGCACGCTATTCGACCGCCACAACCTTCGCGTCCGCAGCGGAGAGTTGCTCGACCGTTTTCAAACCGATCCATCGCCGCGCTGTCGAGCCAACCTTGCCCGCGCCCTCGGCCTCTCACGCGAAGTAACCGCCTGCAAATCATTTCTCGACTCGTGCGAATCAATCGCAGGCGAATTGAATATCGATGAACTCGACGAACTGATCGAACAGATCATCGCCCTGGGGCGGTTGGCCGACGTCGATACAACCAACCAGACCACCGACCTCCTCCTCGCGGGGGCTGACCCGGCGTTCTGGACCAATCGCGACCTAACCCTCGTCCTCGAAGATGGCCGCCGCATTAACCTCGACGAATCACTCGCTCGCGTCTGCGTGATGGGCTTGGGCCTGACCAAGAATCCAGCCGTCCCTGAGCGATTGCGTGAACTCAAGAGCAACGCCGTCACCCGCAAATACACCGACCCATGGTTCATTCCACAGATCGACGAAGCCCTCGAGCGAATCGCCGGAACGGGCAAGTACGCAGCCGACGCCAAGAGACTCCGCCTGCCTTAGATCGCCGTAAGTTCAATCGAAGCGATGCACCAATGCCGTCATTCCCGCGCACGCGGTAATCCAAAGGAGAGCGAAGGCAGCCAAGTCGACCCCAGGACCCTGGTACTGTGCAGGGATAGAATCGCCATAGCCCAGGCTTAAACCAAGACGCCAAAAGAAGTTAACAGTCACGCCCGATAAGCCGCCAGAGGCTTGAGCAGGTGCACGTGGATCTCAAAAATTGTCGCTTCAACGCACAAATGATGTAGAGAATATTTCCAAATTGTGCTTGCAACGCGTTGGCCGGCCCATTAGACTCGGCGGCGTAGGGAGAGAGAAGATAGTATCGGGTCTAACCGCCTGCCGATAACCTCGGCGGTAGTGATCGGGCTTGATACAGGAGCGGGAAAGAGACTGTAGCAATCGGCCAAGGCCGTCATTTCCAGTCTTGTGATATCCGCCCCAAAGTTAGGTCAAAGGCACCAGTGGTTCTCCACGAAGTGACTAGACCTAGGTAGAAAGAGCACAACACATTTCAATCGGAATTTCCGGTTGATTTCATAGATCTCTCTCTCTCCCTCCCAGGCTTGGGCCGTTCGTAAGAACGGCCCTAGCCAATTTTTACACCCCCACTTTTTTACTTCCGACCCTTTCATTCCAAATGTCAACTCGACACCACGGCTCGACGATTCACGCATGCTGGTTGATGAACAGTCAAACGAACAACGGGGCGAAGAATAACGCTTGGGGCTGGACAGCTGCCAACTATCTCCGCAGCTCCCACAAGAAATAAGTGGTTGTCACGCTCTTCGCTCTGGCCACCACTGCCTCAGTGGTTCTTTTCCTAAGAGAATATCGCAAGAATTGGCGATAAATCAAAAACACGGCGCCGTTCTCAAGAATCAGCAGAACGTAGGTGTTACGAATCCTCATTCTATCGATTGGGCACATTCATGATTGATCACTCTCGTCATAAGGCCTTCACGTGCGGCGCGTTTCTGACAACGCTATCACAAGTAATCTCCGTTGCACTGTCCGCCCCTTCCGCAAGCTTCCAGGGACTGGCCAGTTTGCCTGGCAGCAGTTCCAGTTTCTCACCAAACAGCGTGTCAGCTGATGGCACTGTCGTCGTGGGGATAGGTCGTTCCTCCTCCGGTTTTCTTGAAGCAGCCCGGTGGACGTTTGAAGGTGGATCAGCGGGCTTAGGTGACCTGCCCGGCGGCATTTTCCGCAGTAATTCGCTTGCCATATCCGGTGATGGCGCAGTCGTTGTGGGTTATGGCTTTTCTGAATCCGGTCGTGAGTCGGTTCGCTGGAATTCCTCCCTGGGGATGGTCAATCTGGGGGACCTCCCAGGTGGCAACGTCGGAAGCAATGCGACAGGTACATCGTTTGACGGCGCGGTAGTCGTTGGGACGGGCACTTCCAAATCAGGATTCGAAGCATACAGGTGGACGTCAGGCGATGGCATGGTTGGCCTGGGCGATCTGTTCGGTGGCCCCTTCCTCAGTGCCGCGAGC
>BQJS01000439.1 GCA_021604825.1 Phycisphaerae bacterium
ATTGCGCATCATCGCCGCAACCAGCCAGATTCGATATGCGGGCAATTTGTTCGGAATCGGTGTTATCGATGACCGGGTTGTCCCAGGGACCTTCAATGGAGTAGCTGATCTGGGCGACTTCCTGCAGGGGCTTCTTGAAAAGCTGAGAAAAGATGAGCAATGCCGCTGCGACCTGTGGGCCGGCAACGACCAGACCCGCGATCGGCAACGTATTGCCGAAATTGCCACTGACTACGGCGGCCTGTGAATAATCCCGGTTGACCAGGCTGGCCCGACCCAGTATGCCAACATCGGCAGCCGGCCCGGTCAGAGATAAATTACAGGTATAGGCCTCGCCCTTGACGATACGAAAATCGCCGGCGATCTCGTCGAATGCAAATCCGGAATCAAAAACATCCCTGAAATCGAGCGACAAGCGTCGCGGCAATGCAACCACACTCATCAGGCCGAATACTCTGCCGGCACCGGGCTCGACATCTTCAAGTTGTCCCTCGCCCAGTCGTGCACTGACGCGACCGTCAAGCGCAGACAAAAAGTCCTGTCGCGGCCCGCCGGACCAGCTGACATCAAAATCAATCTCCATGTCCTCACCAAGCAGGCCCGGCGTATAGTTCAACGCCAACATGGTTTGTTCAATGTCAGTGCTCTTCAACTGGGCGTCAAAGAAAGTCTTCTGCCCGCTATCCTCGGTGGCATCGACTATCCAGCCTGCCGACCCTTTGAATGTGAACGCGTCATGCAGCATCGACAGATTGCTGGCCTCGAGACCACGATCTGTGTGCTGTAAATCGATTGTAAGAGCACCAAGCTCCCTGTCACCGAGCGCAAATTCTGCAGCGTTGATCGTGATCGACGGCAATGTGCGCGGATCGGGAAACCTGCTGGCACCTGATTCGCCGAGTTCATCACTGCCAGGCAGTACCAGCCGTTCCATGTTGAGCGATAACACGCGTCCCGACTGAAAATCATAGGGAATGGTGACAGAGCCCTCCGCCTGGTCCCCGCTGACCTGCACAACCCAGTCCTGTCCACTGCGATTCAGTTGGATGTGGTGATCACGATAGTGCTGGCCTATGGCGAACATATCGGCAACTTGCATATCGATAGACCGGATACGACTGCCCAATCCATTCTGGCTGCCATCGCGACGAGCGAGATCCAGCCAGTCCTGCAATCTGATTGTGCCGGTCTGACCTTCAATACTCAGTCCACGGATTTCAGGGTCCGCAGGCATCGCACCACCGACCGCGAGAACGCCACGATCAAAATCCCAGGCATCGTTTTGTTTCAGGAATCGAAACGTCCACTTGTAGTCATCTCCCAGTCTGCCCGCTGTCGAAATCCGATCCTCGCTATCAAACGCGATCGTAGTCGACAACGGCAACGATTCATCAATTCGCTTGGTCAATGGTGCCGGCAAGTCGATACCAAAACCGTCAAGATCAGAGTCAACCTGGATTTGCAATGGCCGCGGCTGTTCTGCGCGCGCATTGGGAAAGCGTATGGTCGCAAGATAGCTGGCCGCACCACGGCCTATTCGGTCCATCGGAATGCCCAACTCCGCTGCCAGTGCGTCGGCGGTCGTGTTGCCGGTTGCCTCCAGTACAACACTGTGGCCGGGATCGGATTGGTCCGCACGGGCGAGTGTGATGTTCACCGGCTGCCCCAGAAATCGACCGACCAGCTGATCCGATTCGATTACATCCCGACTTATGCTGACGATGCCATTGAGTTCCTCCACCGGCGCCGCAAACCCCTTGATACGAATGGTGCCATCGTTGCTGCGAATTCTGGTCAGAAAATCGAAATTAAGCCGGTCGAGGATAGGTACACGGAGTGACAGGTCGAATGATGCGTCCCCGGACACTTCAACACGATCGAGCTGACCGCCCAACACATTGTGAATCGGGCTTTGAATCGCATATTGCCTGATCGTTTCAAGCGTACCGGTAGCAAATGCCTCGATGTTCAGAACGGGCTGGCGAAGATCGGCAATCTCGATATCCGCATCCTCGACCATGTTGCCAAGATTGACTGCCGAATTTTCATTGGAGTAGAGGCGCGTATTCTCAATAATCAGGTCCAGGTGCCTGAATTCCGCCGCAGGCCAGGTGTCGGCATACTTGAGTGTCGCATTCTCCAGTCTTGCGTCTATGCGAAATTCTCCTTCGCCGTCGTCGAACGGAAACCTGTCAAGGGGACCATTAAAGCGCGTCGTACCCGTTCGCACGTAACCTGCTTGCAGTGCACTCTGTAGCCAGTCGTAGAGAGCCGGCTTGATAAATTGCACCGGCAAATAGCGACCCATTGCGCCGACGTCGTAAATACTCCAGTTGCTTTCGAAATCTACGACCGGCGACGTGCCGTCAGCAGGCACACTTATTTGCAGATTGCTTTCACTATCAAGATCGGCATTGCGTATGCGTATGCTGTCTGACAGGACAATTACACCCTCGGCACTGCGGCGCCAGATAACAGTCCCGTGTGCATCATCGAACGTAATCGACTCCGGCAGATGCTCACCAAGATCGAGCATTAAGTCCGTCGACTCGATTTCCACACGACCACCATTGCGATCAGCTCGCAGTCGACCACTGAAGCCGCGCATGCCGGGACGTTCATCGTCAGCCGAAAAGCCGACAGACAAAAGATCCGAGGTGACGTCGAACAGCGGACGGTCAGTGCGTAATTCACTG
>BQJS01000440.1 GCA_021604825.1 Phycisphaerae bacterium
TCACGGTTGATTCAGTGAAGCTTGGCATCGGTTCCATGTAAGTCCATAATTCAAGACCTGACATTCCCGATGCGCAATCCTTCGGTCTGGAGATTGCATCGAGCAATGCTTGCGGATGTTCCATCTGTCCCGGCATTTTTGCGGCCGGGCCTGATTCAACTGCTGATCGAGCTGGTTCTTCACCAAGCACCAGCACCGAATTTTTATTCGGCCCGGTGCGTGTTGGATTGTCCGGATCGGCGAACCATTTGCTTCCGTTCAGGACGAACTTGTATTCGTAACGCCCTCGCTTGAGCGTCAGTTCCGCCGTGTAACCCTTTCCGTTCTCATCCGCATCCATTCGCAGGGCATTCGGATTCCATTGATTAAACGTACCCGCAAGGTTCACCGACTTCGCATCGGCAGGTGCATCGAAGGCGAACTGTGCCATGAATTGATCACCACCGAGGTCGATAACGTTGACGTCACCCAAGGCGGTTTCGCCGATATACAAAATCGCAAGCAACAATGCAGACACAATCTGGATGCGGAATGTGGTCATGATTTGATACTCCGTCCTTCAGACGTTCGACAGTGGGCTCAAACAAGCGCTCTTATGCATCGGCCCATAACCCGTCAACTTTGAAACTGTTTCACGCCTTGGATGGCACGAGCAATGCGCACTCGCTTCGTTCGACCGACTTTTGGCGTGCCGTTTTCGGTTTCAATCGTTATGATCCAAGGACTATAATACCACAGGGGTGCCAATTGAACCGCGCGCCAGATTATCGGCGCAAGGATTGGCAAACACGAACGACCAACTCCGGGCAATGCAAAAGATTCGGGGCGACCCTCCAAGGATTTGCGCACGATGGTAGCGGCGCATCTGGGGGTGATGCAGTTCGCCGGAGTGTCACAATCACTAACTCAGCAAAGACGAATTCGATATGAGTCCTTCATTGTTTCTCGCAGTCGCATTGATGGCGCCAGCAGCCAGTCAGAACAACACCGTCGAATGGGACGGGATTTCGCACTTGGCGTTTCACGATCGCGACCCGCTGTGCCCGATCAGTGGCGAATCGTTTGACGTGAAGTTGCAAACGTTCGATGTCGACGTCACCGCCGTTCGCGTGACCATCGACGATGGTGCGAATTGGATCGACGCCAGTTACACGGGTGATCGCGGGGCCCACGATCTTTGGACCGCAACGATTCCAGCGACCTCTCCGACCGGAGGATTCGAGTATTACTTTGAAATCACCGACGGCACCGATGTCGATTACCTCGGGCCCGACGGCATGTCTGACGCGCCACCAGCAGACGGATGGCCCATCAATTTTGTCCTGCTTTTCCACGCACCGTTGGGCGCAACCTTGACTTCGGACGGTGGGGCGGTGTTCCGTCTTTGGGGAGAGGGAACAAACACCGCAAAAGTTGCGGGCGAATTCAACGGATGGAGCTCGTCAGCCGACCCGATGGCGAAGATTCCCGGCTTAGGCGATTACTTCACGCGCAAGGTTCCAAACGTCGATGACGGCGATGAATACAAATACGTCTTTGACGGTTCGTTGTGGCAACCCGACGCCCGCGCTCGTCAATTCAATCCAGGGGCATCGTACAATTCCGTTGTCCGCGATCCGAATTCCTACGTCTGGGGCGATGCTGGATTCGCGCCGCCGCCCATTGAAGAAATGGTCATCTATCAACTGCACGTCGGCACGTTTTCCGGTCGCAACGATGGCGGTGTCAATCGTCCGGGGAAGTACCGCGACGTCGTTGACTTGCACCTGAACCATTTGATTGACTTGGGCATTAACGTGGTGCAGCTCAACCCTGTCACGGAATTCGCCTGGGATTGGTCGGGCGGATACAACCCCGTCACCGCGTGGGCACCGGAATCAGTATATGGCGCACCCGACGATCTCAAGTACATGGTCGATCAACTGCATCAAAATGGCATTGCGGTGACGATGGACTATGTCCCGAATCACATTTCGGCTTCGGACAACCAACTTTGGAATTACACCGGTTCGCAGATTTACTTTGATTCGCCCGCGTTTGAAACGCCTTGGGGACCACAACCAGACTACGATCGGCCAGAAGTGCGTTCATATTTTGTCGACGCAGCGTTGGCGTGGTTTGAGGAGTATCACCTCGATGGCTTCCGCGTGGACGGCACCGATTTCATGCATCCGCCGAACGGGCAAGGTTCGGGTTGGGCGCAGATGCAGGAGTTGAACGACGCGCTTAGCAAACGTCGGTCAGACAAGTTCGTCTACGCCGAGCAGCTTCCAGACAACACCTATCACACCCGACCGATTGCCAATGGTGGGGCTGGCTTTGACGCCCAGTATCACGATCGCCATAAATATTCGGTGCGAAACGCAATCTTCGGCGCAGCATCTTCCAACGCGAATATGACCGAACTTCGCGATACGATGCTGGGGCGACTCAATGATTCTGGAAACAACTACATCACGAGCAGCGTCGATGGCGTATCGCAGAGCATTGGCCAACTCATCCGCTATTTTGAATTGCACGACGAGGCTTGGTCGGAGAGCGGCGGACAACGTATCGTTAAGACCATCGACCCATCGTTCCCACACAATGACCAGTACGCTCGCGGCCGAACGCTTATTGGGCACGGGATCAATCTTTTTTCGCCGGGGATTCCCGCGTTTTTAATGGGAGCGGAGTTCTTGGAAGA
>BQJS01000441.1 GCA_021604825.1 Phycisphaerae bacterium
ATGCCGCTGTCCATCCAGGCGTAGAGGGTCGAACGTTCTTCCTCCGTGAAGGTCGGGTCATTGGACCACTCCCCCACTTCCGGATCGAGCCCCCACGGCGGCATACGGCCTTCGTGCACTTGTTTGCGAATGGCTTTTGACCACGCGCGCACTTGTTCGTAATTTTCGAGATTAAAAGGAGCGAGGCCTTGCGTGCGATGACATTCTATGCACTTGGCCTGCAACAGAGGCGCAATGTCTTTGGTGTAGGTCAGTTTCGATTTGTCCACGTCCGCGAGTGTGGTGAACGAAAGGACGCCGGAGAACAACGCAACAATTACGATTCGATACATTAGGACAAATTCCTATATGTGTGGGCTTCGGTTAACCCCTACGATGGTGCTCAGTGACCTCTAATTATAACGAAAACCCGGCCGTCACTCACCCAACGCCGATTTCCGCGACTCGACCTCAGCCATTGGCCCGTCATTTGATGGGCGGGACCGTGCTCATCACGTCGGGCCGGTCCGTCAGCATGCCGTTGACACCCTCTGAAATGGCTTGGCCGATGACATCCGGTTCGTCCAATGTATAAACGATGATGGGGATTCCTTTGGCCCGGATGCGCGGAAAGTCCTCCGCGGTGATGCCGTACCGTTCGATGCGGGCGTAGTTGAGAATGAAGACGTCGTCCTCGGGTTCGTAATTGGCCCAATCGCCGTTGCGGAGCGTTTCCACCAATCGCGGGCGCGAGTTGGAGTCGAAACACGTCGCAAGGCGGGGTTCGAGCGTCGCTGCACGAACCATATGGTCGGGATTAAACGACGCCACGAGAATACGGTCCACCGCGTTCGCCTGTTGCATGATGGCCACCGTGGCATCGGCGATGCCCGGTTGATCTTTGAATTCAATGAGGAATCGAGACTCCGGTAACGCTTTGAGCACCTCTTCGAGTTTCGGGATGCGGTAGCCTTTGCCCCGATACGGAAATGTCTCGCCGCCATCGTTGGTGAAGGTGTATCCCGCGTCCAGCGTTTGAAGGTATTCCCACGTGCGATCCGCGACGGCACCCTCACCGTTCGTCGTGCGATTGACCGTGGCGTCGTGAAGTAAGACGACAACACCATCGGACGTCATACGAACGTCGGACTCGAGGAGAATACCGGGCCAGGTCTTGGCGGCTTCCTGGAATGTCTTGAGTGTGCTCTCAGGACGCCATTTTGCGCCACCCCGGTGTACACCGAAAAGGAAGGGTTCTTCGAAAAACGGCTTGTCGGGAAGCGGCTCGGCGGATGCCGATACGGCGATCACCGCACACAAAACAAAAAGCCGGAGCCTGCGAAATGGTTGCAAGCTCCGGCACATGACTCGTAAGTCCTTCGGTCTAGCCGGTCGCTAGTCCGTGCCTTCCGTGGGTTCGGTTTGCTCGACCCGCTTGGCTTCGTGGGTTTGTTCGCCCATTTTCACCATGAGGGTATTAATGGCTCCGCTCTCATCGGGCACGAAGGTAAATTCGACGCCGACACCGGCGATCGAAAACTTGTGTGGGCCTTCATATGCCAATGAAAACTCGCGGTTCTGGAAGTAGACGGACAACTGACCGTTCCAACCGCCGACGTTGAACTTCATCGGACCGACGGCGTATTGACCGGTGTACCCTTCCATAAGTTCAAGGCTGAGTCCTTCCGGTTCCTCGACGAATGAGTACTGCACGAATCCGAACATCATTTCGTCCGTGGTCGGCTCACCCCAACGAACGGTTTTGGTCGGGTCCGGGTTATACGGATTGCTCTCCGAATTATCCCACGTCGTAACCAACTCCATGCGGGACCCCGCCGGCAGCACTTTGGGTTCGTTGTACCAGTAGGTCGTTTGCCAATTGAAGTCGTAAGCCGGTACGTCCAGCAACACTTCTTTTTCACCGTCCGGCATGAACGCCGTGTACAAGGCAGCCTTGCCGCGCAGGTGCATGTGCGGGGTGTAGGATAGAATTTGCGTGTCGCGGTTGAACGACTCTTCCGCTTTCGCGGTGTAGTTTGCAGCGCCGGCCGGAATTTCAAAATCGAAATTTCCGAGCATCGCCATGCGGACTTCGTGTTCCGGGGTATAGCCCTTGGGATAGAACGTCACGGCCGCATAAGATTGATCCCACGCGCCGGTCCCAGGACCAGCTTCTTTGTGGTAGTGCATTTCAAAGGATACGCGCGCACCCGGCTTCAGGATTTTTCCGTAGCCGTCGGGGAAGATCGTCGGACCGTTACCCGGTGCGATACCGCCGAGCGGATCACTAATGATGTGGTGGACGACCGGGCTACCGGGCTTGAATTCGATCGCTTTAATGTAGCGCGGTTCCGGCAATTCTTCTTCGGTGATTACGTCGTAGAAGTTCACGTAAATGTCTTCAACATCATCTTTGACGAAATACTTCTCCGGCATGGACATGATGAGATCGGGTTTGCCAATTTGCCAACCACCCGTATCCGGGAACACCAGTGGTTCCGGTGCGTCCGCAGGGTTGCCACGTTTCGCGCCGGTTTGCGCCCAGGCCACAATCGTTTCAATCTGATCGTCGGTCAGCACGCGCTCGTTCTTAAACACCCCCTGAAACGCAGGTGCCGCATCCCACGGCGGCATATTGCGCGCCGCGACTTCCTTGGCGATCGCTTTCGCCCAAGGTCGAGCATCTTCATACGACGTGAACGC
>BQJS01000442.1 GCA_021604825.1 Phycisphaerae bacterium
TTGATCGAATCGATACGCACCCAATCCAAACGGTGATTCTCCGCCACGCGCGGCACAGCGACCGCTCGTCCCGAGTGTAACGCGTGTTCGATGATGGGGTGTGTGTCCACTTCTTCGGCCAGTGAAACATAGGTGAGAAGCGTGCGCGCGGACTGAAAGGCCTTATGGGATTCGAGCCGTTCCGCGATGACCTGGTTTCGGACTCCGCAATTCGTCAGCGCGCGCCGGGCCGCGATGGCCTGGTTACGCAGTTCTTGTTTCTGCAGCATAAACTGTTTTGTCGTTTGCGCTACACCACGGCTCGTTCAGTGTCGACGAGATCCCTGAACTTGGGCAGCGCCTCGTCCAATTGCGGATAACGGGCATTAAAGACGCTTGCCGTACCGAGAACAAACCGGCTGGCACCTTGGTTAGCGAGGATAGCCGCATTGGTTGCTGAAATGTTGCCGTCGACTTCAATATCGATGTTCCGTTCCCGGTATGAGACGTTGTCGCGCAGAATTTTGACGCGTTCAAACGAGCTGGAAATGAGGGATTGCCCCGCGTACCCGGGGTCGACGGTCATCACGAGAATGCGATCGACATACTCGAGAAGGTAGTCCAGTTTGGTGAGCGGGGTCGCCGGGTTGATGGCGATGCCCGGGCTGGCGCCGAGATCGCGAATCGCGGCCAAGGTTCTGGGCGCGTGGGTGCACGCTTCGACATGGATGATGACACTGTCGCACCCCGCATCGACGAATCGCTCGATGTACTTTTCCGGTTTCGCCAACATGAGGTGGGCACTCGCCGGAAGACCACAACGCGCTTTAGCCAAGCGTATCACGTCGAATCCCAGTGTGAGATTCGGCACGAATACCCCGTCCATAATGTCGTAATGCAACTCGTCGAACCCCGATCGCTCCAACGCGGCGAGGTCACGCTCCAAGTTCAAGAGGTCCGCGCACATCACCGAAGCGGTATATTTTAGTTTGTTGCGTTTCATGTACTGCTCTCCATAAGGAACTGTTCGATAGCTTGACGTGTAGGCATGGCATCTTGTGCGCCGGTCTTCGTCGTTGCAAGTGCGCCTGCGGCATTCGCGAATTGCAAAGCACGTGCGGGCGTACCGTCACTCCAAACAAGGGCAAGCGCGGCCGTAAATGCATCGCCCGCAGCTACGGTATCAATCGCGTTAACCGCGAAGGCCGGTTCGTAGTGTTGCACGCCCGCCATTGAAAGCAACGCGCCGCGCGCGCCAAGTTTAATCACCAAGGTCTCCGTGCCAGACGCATGAAAGCGTTCGGCGGCGACTGCAGCGTCGTGCTCGGAGCGAATGGGGGCGCCGGTAAACGCTTCTGTTTCGGTTTCATTTGGCGATACCAGGCCCGCCAATCGCAGCAGTTCAATCGGGGTGTCGCGAACCGGTCCGGCGTCCAGTATAGAGAAGACACCCATATCCCGGGAAACGCGCAACAGCGTTTCGACCGTCTCCAATGGGATTTCGAGTTGGGTAAGTACAACGTCATGCGCGGCGATGACCGGTCGGAGCGCTTCGATGTCCGAGGACGACAGACCATGATTCGCTGCGGGCGTCACAACAATCGCGTTGTTGCCGTCGTCCATGACATAGATGCACGCCGTTCCGGTCGATTCCGCTGGGTGCATTTTGACGTGATCAACATTCACGCCCTCTCGTTCGAGATTCTTTCGGAGCATCGCGCCAAATGCGTCATCGCCGACGCATCCGACAAAGGTCGTCTCGGCGCCGAGTCGCGCTGCGGCGACGGCCTGATTCGCGCCTTTGCCGCCGGGCACCGTGGTAAATGACGTGCCGACCAGCGATTCGCCCGGCTTCGGACAACGCGGCACACGGGTCACCAAATCGATATTGGCGCTGCCGACGACGAGTATTTTCTTCGAGGTTTTCACGATGCTCATAGGAGTGAATTAGAGGTAATTCGAACAGTATATCAACGATTGACGTTGTCCGGGGGGTTCTCCAGTTGCTCGATGATACGATCGAAATTGGCAGCGATACCCTTGTATGCCCGTTCTTCCGGCCCCATGGCGGTGACCGCATCCCGAAGCACCGCACGGTCGCTCAGCGGCAGTTCCTTGCAGCGCTCGACATAAACACGAATGGTAAACAACAGCGCCCCCACTTCGGGAAAGCCTTTCAGTATCTGGCGTTCGACGCGCACAAACACGTCTTGATCGCCCCGTATCCGCGCGGCGCCGATTTTGCCGCCATGGTCGGGGTGATGATCGAGATCGGCGTCATTCGCAATGCTCCACCCGAAACGTTGTAGGGTTTGCTCGGACTTGGCAATGTTTCGAACACCGGCTTGCACTTTCTCGAACCAGCTTTGGTGATGTCGAATCGGGTGGTGGACTTCCACAAAACTTCCGCCGAGTTTCGCGCGCGGATTCCAGCCGCTGGGCGCGACAACGTGTACCGCCGCAAGCCGGTCGCGATCGCTGTCTACTCGAACAATGGCCACGTCCTCGGGGACTTGCGAAGCCACAGCGTCAAGACTGTTTCGGTATGCGCATCGGCCGCCGCCGATATACCGATACTCGTGGTCAAATTGAACCGATTCGTCGAGTAAACGGTTTTCTAAACGGTACCCATTACCATCTTCGCGCAACGTGAAAAGGTCGGGATACTCGGCGATCAGCGTGGTAACCATAAAC
>BQJS01000443.1 GCA_021604825.1 Phycisphaerae bacterium
CCTTATAGTCCATGCCCGACGTGTTGAACAGTTTGCGAATATTTCCGTCGTATGCATCCAACATTTTCTGTAGTTCGCGCTTCGTTGGGGGCTGTTCTCGAATGGGAATCGTCGTATACGAAACACCGTGGCGGTCGAGAAACGCGATCGCTTTTCGGCATGTCCCACACTTTGCATAGCTATAAACATTGAGCATCGAACGAAAACTCCATGGTTGCCTCAGCCCGCCATTGTAGAAAAGCGTGGGCAAAATTCCCAATACGATCATCGTCGAACGGTATCCAAATTTGAGGAATATCCAACAAAAACGTAAACTGGTTGAGCGCCGCTGCCGCGCGTCCCACGACCCGAACACAGGAATGCCGCAATGAAACTCGTAGACGTCGTACAACAAGAGTGTATCGAGATCGGCGTGTCCCTTGACGCCAAAGACGACGTATTGCGGGCCGTTGCCGTGGCTGCGAAGCGCGCCGGTGGGCTCGAAAACGTTAGCGAATCCGACTTAATCGACGGGTTGCGCGAGCGGGAAGCCTTAGGCTCCACCGGCTTCGGCGGGGGCATCGCCATACCCCATTGCCGCGTGCCCGGGGTGACGAAGTTCGTCGTAGGCCTCCTGTCAATTCCCAACGGCGTCGATTTCGAATCCCTGGACGGCGATCCCGTCAAACTGGCCGTGTTCATCATTGGCCCGGATGAAGTTTCGGATCGCCATGTACGGTTACTCTCCTTAATTTCCCGCACGCTCATGATTCCCGGTGCCGTCAAAGAACTCGTCGCGGCCAACTCACCCGAAGCCGCGCGCGAAAGTTTTCTGCGGTATTCCATCGATGAACTGGATACCCAGGATCGGTCCGCCAAGTGTTTGGTGCACGTCTTTATTCAAGACGACGAGCGGTTGGAAAAATTGGTCAGTGCGTTCGCTTCCATCGGTTCATCCTCATTCGTCGTGGTGGAAGCCGAAAACGCATCCGCGTTCTTGACGAAGCTCCCATTGTTCGCCGGATTCATTTCAGACTCCCGCAAGAGCTTCAGCAAGATCATCATCGCGATTGCGGACCAGAAGTTGAAGAACGAAATCGTGCGTCAAGTCGAGCAAGTCGTCGGCGATCTGGACGAAACGTCCGGAACGTTGCTCACGATCCAGGACGTCGCCTACGCCGCCGGTTCACTCGAAACGTAATTGCGCTATGTTTGCCTACCTAAACGGACTCGAACTCTCCGTACTCACCCTGCTCGGTGCCGCGACACTGCTCAGTTTCTACGTCGGCAAGGGTGCGTCGTACATGCGGCTGCCGGCGGTTATCGGGTACATGGTGCTCGGAATCCTCGCCGGGCCCTCCGGAGCCCACGTCTTCTCCGAGCCTATGCTGGACCAATTGGGGTTTATCACCCAGATTGTTTTGGGTTACGTGGCCTTTACCATTGGCGCCGAACTCAATATGCAGGCATTGCGCCAACTCGGCCGCGGGATCATCGCCATTGTGCTGGCGGAATCGTTCGGAGCATTTCTCGTTGTCACCGGCCTCGTGTACCTCTATTCGCGCGACTGGATACTCGCCCTTGTTTTCGGCGCGATGGCGCCCTCAAGCGCGCCGGCCGGCACGGTCGCGGTCATCCAAGAATGCCGCGCCAAAGGACCATTGACGAAACCCATGTATGCGGTTGTTGGTTTTGACGACGGCGTCGCCATCATCATTTTCGGATTCGCCGCGGCCATGGCGCAAAGTATGCTCGTCAACGAAGCGACCGGTGAAGCTGCCGCCATTTTGCCGGTCCTGTGGAACCCCTTGCGCGAATTGGTGCTCAGCGCGGCCATCGGCGGTATCGGTGGCCTCATTTTCTGTCAAATGGTGCGGCGCCTCCGTACTCCGGCCGAACACTTTGCCATCGTCTTCGGCACCATCATGTTGCTATCCGGCTTGTGCGTCCGTTGGCACCTCTCCATCATTATGACCAATATGATTGTGGGCTTCGTCCTGGTGAACACTCGCCGCGAACGGCTCGTTACCAGCGTCAATTCATCCTTGTCCACCCTAATGCCGCTCATGTTCATCTTGTTCTTTTGCCTGTCGGGCGCACATTTGGAATTGAGTCAATTGCCCGCGCTGGGGGTCGTCGGTATTTTGTACATCGTCGGACGTTCCGCCGGCAAGATTAGCGGCGCACGTTTCGGTGCCTCCTTCGGAAAAACCGATGCAAACATTAAGAAATATTTGGGTATCGCCATCCTTTCTCAGGCCGGCGTCGCCATTGGTCTGGCCTTGATTCTCGACCACGACCTCGAAAAACTCGCGGCGCAATTCGATTACGATCGCGCGGCGCTCATTGGGGCAAGCGTGTTGAATACAGTGACGGCGACGAGCATATTTTTCGGAATCGTCGCACCCATTCTTACGAAAATCGCGATTACCCGATCGGGTGAGATGAACAAAATGTAGGCGCGGAAGCGTCGGAGCGCCTGTGGCAATCGCCTCGGCCTACGGAATTTCGGCGGGTACGCGGTACCACGTCTCGGCAAGCTTAAAGACGATATCGCCTTTAAGCGCCAAGATTTCGGCCAGCTTGGGGATGCGTGAAGCCAGTTCGTTCAGCGTTTCCGATCCGCGTCGCACCGTTTGTAGCGATTCTCCGTCGTAGCCGCGCTCGTACCACCCGCCATCCCGTTCTTCGAA
>BQJS01000444.1 GCA_021604825.1 Phycisphaerae bacterium
CGTCGGTTTGGGTGAGCGCAGTCATACTTCGTTCGCGGTGCCGTAGTCACAACATGAAACCCAACATCCCCCTTCAAAGGGGGATCAAGGGGGATGTGAGGCTCCGCATTCGATTGAGAACAGAGAGTTCGTTTTGAAATAAACAGCACACGCAATTATCAAAAACTGGAGATGAACGAATGACGATACGACGAGTAGTCCTTGCGATGGCGTTCCTGTTGGTTGCGCCCGTGGTGCACGCGAAAACCATGCCTTATGATCACATGCACCTCATTGCGACGGACCCGGACGCGGCGGTTGCGTGGTATGCGGAACACATGGACGGCGAGACGGTGGAAGCGGCGGGGCGGCTGCGGTTCGGGTCGACGATGGTCATTTTCTTCAAACGCGACCCGGGGTTCGACGGCAGCGAAGGCAGCTCGGTCGATCACATCGGGTTTTCGTTTCGCGATCTGGACGCGAAGATGAAATCGTTCGAGGATGCGGGCATCAAGATTCTCGCCGCGGCGAAAGAAGTGCCGGGGAAGTTCAAGTACGCGTTTATCGAAGACCCGTGGGGGACCAAAATCGAAGTGATGGAAGACCTTGAGACGCTTGGGTTCCACCACATTCATCTCAAGGGTCCGGAACCGGACAAGATGCTGGATTGGTATGAGAACGCGTTCGGCGGTGAACGCACGAAGTACAAAGGCATGCTCGACGCGCTCAATTACGACGGCGTGTGGTTGCTCGCCCAAGGCGCGAAAGAACCGCAAGCCGCGACCGAAGGCCGCGCCATCGACCACCTCGGCTGGGGCGTCAATGATATGGACGCCGACGCGAAAACACTCAAAGACAAAGGCGTGAAATTCACCATGGAACCGCGCCCGTTCAACCCGGAAATCGCGATTGCGATCGCGTTCGTTGAAGGCCCCGGCGGCGTGCGCATCGAGCTGGTGCAACGGCCCTAAAAAATACTGGCCACAGAGGTCACAGAGAACACAGAGGAGGTTTGTCGGCTGAGTACGAATCCCCTGTGTTCATCCCGGTGTAGTCGCTGTGCGTAAGACTTTATTCCGCTTCTTTCGAGTGTGTTTATCCGTGTTTATCTGTGGAAAGTGATTACTTTACGATCGCTCTTTCTCTGTGCTCTCTGTGAACTCTGTGGCTAAAATCCCTTCGACTCGGATTCGTGCCCGTAGAAGCCGGGCGTGCAACGGCGTGATCGAATGCGACTCACTTCCCAACGCGGACTTACGCTCAGTCCAAGTGTTTGTACACAGACACCTTAATGGCACTTCCCGATGCCTGAATGTCGATAACGTGCCGGTAGTTGTCTTGAAAGAATTGGCTCGACGAGAGGTCGTGCCACCAAGGAAAGCTGTCGCGGCCGACATAGTAGCGAGGCTCATGCATTTCGAAGCCGCTCAGGTAATCCCCCTTCACGACATACGGCGTAATATCCGGCGATGTCAGCCCGCACAAATCTATGATTTGGTTTTGCGAATAGTACGCCATGTATCCCACTTCACCGGCTGCGACGCGTTCGCCGGGCGTCGTATTCGCTCGAAGCCATTCCGCGGTGGCGCGGTAGGTGGTCCCACGATCATCTTGATTCGCATACGGCCACAGGGGGCGAACATCGAGGTGAAAACCGAAGACCAGTGCGACAAGGAGAAAAACCGCCGCGTGTGCTGGATAAATGAAGCGAGGGCGATTGCGTGACCACGCATAGAGCAAACCGATCGCGGCATCTAGCCCGAGCGCTACACACGTGATCCAGACCGCGTAGATCGGATACTGATACCAGTAGTAAGCGCCGACGCCTAAGAACGCATACCCCGCCGCATACGCGGCTGCCCACAGCAGAAAAAATCCCCACGGACGGGTTCTCAACATGATGCCACATGCGCCTAGCAACGCGAGGAGCCAGTACAATTGCTGGAGATATTCAAAATCAGCGCGATGCCACCACCAGCGCATCCAAAATGGGAGCCGTTCGGTAAACGTCGGAATCATGCCCGTCTCGCCTTGGGCGATCTTGACTTGAAGCGTATCCGGCAAGACATGGCCAAAGGTTACGTATGCGTACAACGCCCAGGGAATTGCGGGCACTAAGAAACCGAGTGCAAAAAAACCTCCCGCACGGACAATGCGATTGAGATCCATTTGATGTGCGGGAGGAATTTCAGGTTGAAAACGAGACAATATCCCTCGTGTCATTGAGTCCGCTTTTTTTCTGAAGGCCAGGGTGTATTCGGTCGTTTGTGCGAATCGCAGGAGGAGAATCGCTGCGAATATCCCGGAGACGAGAATTCCTTCGCCGCGCGTGAGGTACAGCAGTCCCGTGCTGACGCCGCACAACAACCATGCGCCGCGAAAAAATAGGCCGGCGGATATCACCAGCAGCAATTGAAATAGATAGGTTTCGGCTCCAAGGCTCCACCATCCCGCGAGGAGAATGACGACCGCGATCAAGGTCGCCTGGCGTTGTGAAAGGCAAAATGCAATCCGAAATCCGTAGACGGCCCAAGCGGTGCCAATCCAGCACAGCGCGGACAACAACACGGCGACATGGGCCAGATCGTACCCTCGAACAACGCTGCCGGCCGCTGCAATCAGCAACGTGAATAGCGGGGTTGTTGTACCTAGCGATGCCGGCGGATGGTTAAACACGAACCCGCTGCC
>BQJS01000445.1 GCA_021604825.1 Phycisphaerae bacterium
CAATTCCGGACTCGGTATAGCTGCGACGTACCAGACTGCGGTCCCCAGGCCAAAGGTTGACTTACCGGTTAGTTTTCGGTACGGTTCGGACCAGAAGTGCAGGAAAACGCAGTAGGAACAATACGCAGTATGGCTAAAACGCGGGAACGAATCTTGGAATCGGCGCAGGATCTCTTCTATCGGCAGGGGTATCAGGCGACCGTGGTCAATCAGATTATCGAGGATGCCGGCATCTCCAAACCCACGTTTTATAGCCATTTTCCCTCGAAAGAAGACCTTTGTGTTGCGGCATTGCAGCGTCGGCGGGAGACGGACCTCGCGCTGTTTAGAATGGCGGTCCGCGCGTGCAGCAAGCCCCACGACCGCTTCATGGCCCCCATCCGGGCATTGAAATATCGGATGGTGGAAAGCGACTATCGCGGTTGCGGGTTTTTCAACATGCTTGTCGAAATTACGGACAGTGAAAGCCCTATTATCAAGGAGATTCGTCGATTTAATGACGGGATCCGGAAAATGTTGCGCGATATTACGGAGGATCTCGCCAATTCGGGCGGCGCGTACGCGACTATCGACATCGACCACGTCACGAACGCGTATTACCTACTCATGGGTGGCGCAATCAAGTTCGGCCAGGAATACCAGGAGACGTGGCCGCTTGACTTGGCGGAAGAACAAGTCGCCCGTCTGGTGTAATCACTTTTATTTTCCCCGGTGAAAACTTACCGGTGAGTTAAGTTTTGGTGCGGAAGCTAAAAATCGGAGGCTAGACCATGAAGAAAACACTGGTGCTAACGTACGGGGCTGTTGCCTACTTGGCGTTTTTTGCCGCCATTCTGTACATGATTGGCTTCGTCGGAAACATCGGCGTACCCAAAGGTATCGACGATGGGCCGGTGGGTCCCCTTTGGGCGGCCATCGCTGTGAATCTCGGGCTCGTGTTCGCATTCGCGGTGCAACACACGATCATGGCGCGGCCGGGTTTCAAACGCTGGTGGACCCAGTTCATGCCCAAGCCCATGGAACGAAGCACGTTCGTCCTGGCTTCCAGCGCGCTGTTGGGCGTGCTGTATTGGCAATGGCGTCCAATCGAGGGCACGGTATGGTCCGTGGAGAGCGCCGCTGCACGCGGCACGCTGTACGGCCTGTACGCGTTAGGTTGGGCGTTGGTCTTTTACGCTTCCTTCTTGATCAATCATTTCGACCTCTTTGGACTGCGTCAAGTCTTTCTTTATTTCCGGAACACGAAATACACACACATACCGACCAAGATTGTCGGGTTGTACCGCTACGTGCGCAATCCGCTGATGTTGGGTTTCTTGATTGCCTTCTGGTCGGCGCCGGATATGTCGTATACGCGTCTGTCGTTCGCGTTGGCCATGACCGTCTACATCTTCATCGGCGTTCGATTCGAGGAACGTACGCTTTCGACGGAATTGGGTGAAGTGTACCGCGCCTATCGAAATCGCACGCCAATGCTGATACCGATTCGGCTGCGAAGCTATGATCAACCTACCGTGGACGACGCTTCAGTTGCGGAAGAACAAGTATGAAACGAGTGAACATATTGGGCTGATGATGTTGGGGGTTGCGCATCGCAGTTTCGCCGACGGCGCGTAGTTTGGTCTACCAATACGTCAGAGCGGTACGGGACTTTTTGGCGTGCCCGTTGGCCGCGCAGCTGGTCTCGCAAACCCGCTCGGAGCGCGATCCCCTAAGCTTTAGACGTCCAGGCACGCCTCGACCTGCCCCAAAAACTGGCGCGCCCGCACCGAGGTCGTGTGATGCTGTTTAAAATGGGCGTGGCCGGCTGCCGCAATTTCCACGGCATCGGCTTCGTGAAGCATATAGTGGTTTAGTTTTTCTTCGAGCTCCGCAAGGTCATTGAAGAACACCGCCGATTCCCCGTCCACGAAATCATTTGGAATGCCAATGGCGGGTTTCTCCGCCAACAGCATGGCCCCGTGCGCCGGCACTTCCCAATATCGGACGGTATCGAACCCGAATCCGCACAGGCTAAGTCCGATACGTGCACGTTGCAACGCGGCCTGGTATTCGTCTTGCCCCATCTTCGGGAGTTGCGGGATGAGCCGCTTTTCGTCGAGGTAATCGAGTTGCAGCGGACGCGTTCCGAACATCCGTTTGCCGGTCCAAAATATCGGGTCTGGGCGCACGACCGGCGGTTCATCCGGCACAAGATGGTCGGGATACCCGAACGGAAATGGAAATGTATTTTCGTGATAGATGAGCGACCGCGCATATTCACGCTTGAAGTACGCCGTACACGAATCCCGCCCGAGCATTTTAAGAAGATGCGCGCGCGCATCAATCCCGTCGTCCCACGTATCCATGATGACAAACGGGATATCCCCCGCGGCGTCGCTCAGTTGGCGGACATCGTCCGCATCGCAGCGTTGCATGCGGTCCGCATACACGAACAAATCGAATTCGCCCGCGCGCAACCGGTCCGCTAGCGCATCGACGGTTTGCGGTTCGCCCGGCCAGTTCGACGCGCACGGATATCCTAACGTTGCCTCCGGATCTTTTCCGTGCAATACGTTTTTACACGGGTATTCGACCACGTTTTCAGCGCCCAACAATCGGCAAAACGCATCGTACATACTGTCAAACTGATAATCTGAATTCGACATCGTCAGCATGAACATGCG
>BQJS01000446.1 GCA_021604825.1 Phycisphaerae bacterium
TTACCTCGCAGTGAATTGATGACGCCAAAATGTTCTCGTTAAAAAGTGGTGAACAACGAACCTTGAGCTTAACGAGCGCATACGATTCCTGCAAGCAAAAACGAAAAATATGCGTGGCTTCATGAACACTTAACGTTGCTCACATTCACTTTGGATAGCTTGGCAATAAGTACTTCATTATTGGTAAGCGCTCGCAGTACTTGGACGCGCTATCGCATGTACTAGAGGTTTTGTTGAGGTTGCAGATCACCCGGTTGATGGCGTGTCTACAGTTCGGACTATGAAAGAAAGTTTCTTGTTGCAAACTTACTTTCTATGCTTGACAGGTCTTTCTTACGGCGTTAGATTGCAAGTGGTTTGGTGTCCTTTCACCGAATCCAATCGTTGATGCATTCAACGGACTGCGGAAGGAACGCTCTAAATTGTCGTCGTGGATTCAATCGACGCTGCGTATGCTGCGATCAGCCCTAGTGCGGGTTCGCGCCGCTGCCCTTGTTCGTGTGCCCGTTCGCGCACTATATGTTGTAACGTCGATGGTGGCGGCCGCTTCACTCGCACAGACAAATTGTGTGGGGCCCAGCAGCGGTGGCGTGAATAGTACGGCCACATGTTTGGGTTGTCACAATGGCGGAACCGCTCAGAGCGTGAGCGCGATTCTCGTCAGCGCACACGCAAATGTCGGTTGCACCACGTGCCACGGCGACGGGACCGCTCATGTCCGGAGCGGTGGCCAGAACGGCGCCCTGATGAATCCTTCTTTTGGGCCGTTTGCCCGGTCGTATGCGTCGTGCGTGTTGTGCCACAGCGACACGGTGGACGAATTTTTAACCAGCGGACACGCAATGTCGCAATCGGTATCGTGTCAGGATTGCCACGACGTGCATTCGCCCGCGGAAGTCTCGCTGCCGAAAGAGAACAACTTTTTGTGCCAGTCGTGTCACGGCTTTTTCGGATTAGGAACGGACGCCGCGATATCGGCGCACACGATGCACGACGTCGATCCGGCGGTAACCGGCGCGAGCCGCTGTACCGAGTGTCACGTACCGCCCCTCAATCGCAATGACCAGGACGTGGGGCCACACGATCACTCATTGCGCGGTGTGGCGCCACAGACGTCTATCGATGCAATCATGAATGGGGTGATGCCCGTGCCGCCGAACTCGTGCGCCGGGATCATGGGGTGTCACGATGGAACCGTGGCCACCGCGCCCATGTTCGACGTCGAAAACGCTGCGCAAGGCGCTGTACTGCAATCGTTGTTTGATCTCTGGTTTGCAACGCCATGATACCGAGCCTCCAACGAGATGTTCTGCGAATCGCCGCTGCAGCGTTTCTGGTGACGGCCGCTTGGTCCGCCTCGGGACAAGAAGAAGACGTCGACGCGAAGAGCACGGAAGACGATGCGGCGAAAACCGACGTTTCGGCGAAGGAAACATGGTACTCGGGTCAATTGAGACTGAACGCGGATGCGGAATGGTCGGATGGCGGCAGCGATCTCGACTTCGATCAAACGTTGCGGCTGAACATTGACCCCACCCAGTATCCACGGTTGCACCTACGCAGTTCCTTTTGGCTGCATGAGGACGCGGGCGGCGATGACGACGGCATCCACGCGGACCTCTTTGACGCGTGGGGCAATGACGTTGAGGCCCGCGTGCAACATTTGTATTTGGAAGTAGACGATCTATGGGGCACGTCGACGCTACGAATCGGCCGTCAACGCATATTGGAAGGCCCGTACTTCAACCGGCTCGACGGTGTCTATTTCAAGAAACAAATGCCCAATTGGAATTTTTATACATATGCCGGGTGGCGCGCCTCGTACTATCAAGAAGCGCACGACGATCCCGCGTACGGTGGTGGGGCCTCGGTGAACCTGACGCCCACAACGCGTGTGGCTGTGGACGCATACCAAGTTGAAGAAAACCGACGCAAGCTTTATGTGTACCGCCGCCGTCGTTTCACGGATTTCCTGAACGACGAATTCCCGCGTGATGTTAGCCGCCATTTTACAGACACGTCGGTGAGTGTGAGCGTGTGGCAAGACCTCACACCGAATCTGCGCCTGTTTGGTTCGTACCAGTGGCATGATGGCGACGGCGATGAAGTGCGCTTGGAATTGAGTGGGTATGTCCCGTCATGGGACATGACGTACGACGTGTTGTATCGGAAGCGTCTCGGCGTAACGCGCGACCGGGCAACGGATGACACGTCGTACTACCGCGTATTGGGACGGCTTGAGGAATATGATTCGTGGCTCGTATCGGTGCACAAACCGCTCTTCGACGTGTTGACGCTTTCATTGGAAGCGGAAATCCGCGATGTCGGTCGCAATGAACGGCGGGTCAATGACCCCGATTTCACCCGGTATGCGGCGAGCCTGCACTTCGATGAGTTCTACTGGGAAATGGATGCCGACCTCTCCGTCGAAAAGTGGGATGTGGACGGTGCGGAAGAAGGCTGGTCCATCAATGCGGAGTTGTCGCGGCCATTTGGGGATCACGAAATCACCGTGGGTGCCGGCTACGAGAATTACACGGATGAGTCGCTGGTGTATAATTTCCTTCCAAACTGGCGCAACCAAATTCGTCTGGTCGCCGTCGGAACGGCCTCGCCCGTGCTCGCCAACAATTTCACGGTCAATCTACGCGACGTGGATCGGAT
>BQJS01000447.1 GCA_021604825.1 Phycisphaerae bacterium
GCCGGAACAACTCCGCATCGTTTCGCACAAAGGCGAGTCGCGCATCTTCGACACCACCCGCTGCATCTGCGCCGATTCGATCGCCCGCTCGCTCGACCTATCATTCCATCCAATGCGTCTGGACAAGACCACCCAATACGGCACGCTGCTATTGGCCCAGGACCTCAGTCGCGAGCAGGATTTGGAAAGCCAAGTCGCCCACTCGGCTGGCCTAGCCGCCGTCGGCAGACTCGCAGCCCGCGTCGCTCACGAACTCAACAACCCGCTCGATGGCAGCCTCCGCTACATCAACCTCGCCCGACGCGCCATCGAGAAGAATCAGACCGAGAAGCTCGACGAGTATCTCGACAAATCGTCAGCCGGCATGAAGCGGATGGCCGAGATCATCACCGACTTGCTCGAGTTTTCACGCGGTACACCCGACGCCGACGACGAACGCAACGTCAACTGGATCGTCGAAGAAGCGATCCACATGATGCGCGAAGCGTCCGACGCCAACGAAGTCATCATCGCTGCCTGCCTCGGAGACGAAGACCGCATGCCATCGGTCGGCGGAACCAAGCTCCTGCAAGTCTGCGGCAACCTCATTCGCAACGCCATCGACGCCATGCCCAATGGGGGCCGCCTCACCATCACCAGCGGAATCGTAAAAGACGACATCGTCATTCGCTTCGAGGACACCGGAACCGGCTTGCCCGAAGACATCGAGCAACTTTTCAAACCATTCCATACGACGAAGAATGCCGGCAAAGGAACCGGACTAGGCCTGGCCATCTGTCGCGAATACATCGAGCAACTCGGCGGAAAAATCTCCGCAGCCAACAACCCAAGCGATGGCGCGACGTTTATCGTCCAGATCCCCACTCATCCGTCCGAACAGCAGCAAGCAATCGCCCATGACTCAAACCAGTCGAAGGAATCGCCGCAATGAAAGAGCGCAAACACAAAATTTTCGTTGTTGACGATGACCAGATCATCCTGGAATCGCTTCAGGAAATGTTGTCACTCGAAGGATACGACGTCGCCGGCGCAACCGGTCTATCCAGCGCGCTCACGAGTCTCGAGCAAGCGCCGGCCGACGTCGTCATCAGCGACATCAACCTTTCCGGCGGCGATGGTTTTGAACTCCTGCAAGTCATTCGCAAACGCTGGCCCGAAACTGTCGTCATTATGATCACCGGCTACGGTACGATCGAAAGCGCCGTCGAAGCCATCAAGATGGGGGCTTACGACTACCTCACCAAACCCATCATCGACGACGAACTGCGTCTCGTGGTTGAACGGGCGCTAAGCCAGCAATCACTCATTCTCGAAAACAACGAGCTCAAACAAAAACTCGACATGCGCTTCGGACTCGGCAATCTCGTCGGGCAAGACTACCGCATGCAGAAAATCTACGACCTCATCGAAGCCGTCTCCGATTCCAAGGTCACCGTCCTCGTCCAAGGCGAATCCGGAACCGGCAAGTCGCTCGTAGCCCGCATGATTCACCACCAAAGTCCGCGTCGCGACAAACCCTGCATCGAAGTCGCCTGCGGTGCCATCCCCGAAACACTTCTCGAAAGCGAACTGTTCGGCCACATCCGCGGCTCGTTCACCGGTGCGGTGGCCGACAAGATCGGAAAATTCAAAGCCGCCGACGAAGGCACGCTATTCCTCGACGAAATCGCCACAGCCTCACCAGCCCTGCAAGTCAAATTGCTCCGCGCATTACAGTCCCGACAGTTCGAAGCCGTCGGCAGCAACAAGACCGAAACCGTTGACGTACGCCTCGTCCTCGCCACCAACAAGAACCTCGAAGAAGAAGTGGCAGCCGGCAACTTTCGCGAAGACTTGTTCTACCGCATCAACGTCGTCACCATCACCATGCCCACGCTCCAGGAACGCGTCGGCGACATCCCGCTATTGGCCAGCCATTTCCTCGACAAGTTCTGCGAAGAATCCAACCGCACGATTTCCGGTTTCAGCGAAGGCGCCGTCAACGCGATGCAGCGTTACGCCTGGCCAGGCAATGTCCGCGAACTCGAAAACGCAGTCGAACGCGCTGTCGTCCTGTCAAAAGGAAACGAAATCGACATCGACGACCTACCCCCGCGCATCATCGAACAGGGCCAACTCGCCCCAACCGACATCACATTCCCAAATACGTCATTAAAAAAAGCGCTCGAAGGACCCGAGCGCACCGTCATAGAAGCCGCCCTGCGCGTCAACAACTGGAACCGTCAGCAAACCGCAGAAATGCTGGACATCAACCGAACCACCCTATACAAAAAAATGCGCCGCTACGGTCTGCTCGACACTCCGGTAGGATCGAAGTAGGTCGGGTCATCGACCCGACAAGACAAACCCAAACAGGTGTACGAAGGTGAAAGGTGCCCCACCCTTCCAGGGTGGGGGACGGAATGTCGTCAACATCCGCGCAAACAAAACCCAGCCCCAAGCCAATCAATGCCGAAAGTGCCGCGTCTCCGTCAACACCATCGCAATGCCCGCTGCATCGCACGCTGCAATCACGTCGTCATCATTTTTCGACCCACCCGGTTGTATGACCGCGGTCACGCCGGCTTCGATCAGAATGTCCACGCCATCGGAGAACGGAAAGAACGCATCCGACGCAGCGCACGCCCCAACCAACTTCTCATCGTGCCCGTTGTCGCGGGCTT
>BQJS01000448.1 GCA_021604825.1 Phycisphaerae bacterium
GGCGTGCGGATTTTGTGAACGAGCAGGGGTGGCATCACACCGTCGCCTTCACCGGCGAGGAACAAGAAACCCTCTGGTCGCTCGCCGAATGGTTGACCGGCCGCGGCACGAACGCCCAAGCCATTCAAAAGGCGAACAGCATGCCGTCTGCCGCGCTACTCGCCGGACAGCGCGTGGTTGTTCCGCATGAATTGTTGTTGCCGGAAATGCGCCGCCCGACGCCCCGACCTGAAACCGCGCCGCCGCCAAACCTTTCCGCGGCCGGCGACGAGTTGACGTATATCGCCCGGGGCGGGAAACAGTACGGCGTCTACAAGTTGAAGTCCGGCGAAGCGCTCTATTCCGCTGTTGGGGTTCGGTTCACCAACTACGAAGACCACGGCGATATTTTGCGCGCACTCGAAACCATCATTAGTGAGAGCGGCATCAAAAATCCGCGCAAACTCAAGCCGGGTTCGAAGGTGTATGTACCCGTGGCGATGTTGGCGGATCGGTTCAAGCCGTCGGATACGCCCGAACGTCAGAACTACGACGAGGTGATCCAGACCGCGAAAGAATTGCGCGCCCATTCACCTGTTTCCAAGGATTTATCCGGTGTTGTCGTCGTATTGGACCCAGGCCACGGCGGTTCCGACCCCGGCACCCGGCGCGTGGACAAGCAGTTCCAACTCTACGAAGACGAAATTGCCTACGACATTGTGTGCCGCATCAAGGGTAAGTTGGAAGCCCAAACCGGTGCCCGTGTGTACGTCACGATGTTCGACCCCGACCAAAAATTCGTGCCATCCGATCGTGAGAAGTTCGAGTTGGATAAAGACGAAGTCGTGTTGACAACGCCGCGCTACGTCAACGCCGATGCGCGTATCTCCGCAAACTTGCGCTGGTACCTCGCCAATTCAATTTACCGCAAAGAACTCAAAGCCGGTACGGATCCCAACAAGGTGATCTTTACGAGCATACATTGCGATGCATTGTTCAATGGCGAATTGCGCGGCACCATGGTCTACGTTCCCGGCGCGCAATACCGGCATGATACCAGCTCCGGTTGGCCGCCCGCGGTGTATGCGAAGTATTCGGAAGTCAACGAAAAGCGCGGCTTCAGTTCGACGACCACCGAACGGAAACGGGACGAGGCCTTGTCACGCAATTTCGCGCAGAGTGTGTTAAACGCGTTGCCCAAACACCGAATTAAACGTCACGAACCGGGCGATCCGATCCGGAATGTTATTTGGCGAAACGGCGGGAAAGCGATTATTCCGGCCGTGTTGCGGAACAACGAAATTCCGACGAAAGTGTTGATCGAAACCGCCAACCTCACGAACGACACCGACTGCAAATGGGTATCCCAACCCTGGTGGCGCGACCAGTTCGCCGACGCCTATGTTGCCGGATTGAAGGACTACTTCAACTAACCCTCTTGATGGGTGCGGCCAGCCGATTTCCCAGTCTAGGCCGGGGCCAATCGCCACTCGCTATACCTGCTCGCCTTTTATTCCCCTCCGCGAATTGCTACAATCCTCGGCTCTGTCCACTGAGCACAATCAACCAAATTCTGAGGAAGCGGGTATCACCCATGAGCGAACAAGTTAAATCGACCAATATTACGTGGCATCACGCTGATATAACCCCGGCAGACCGTCAAAAGCAGAACGGTCACAAAGCTGTAACCCTATGGTTCACAGGCCTTTCCGGATCAGGTAAATCGACCTTGGCCCACGCGGTCGAGAACGCCCTGTTCGAAAAAGGCTGCCGCACCTACGTGCTGGACGGCGACAACGTGCGCCACGGCTTGAACAAGAATCTCGGCTTCTCGCCGGAGGATCGTGCCGAAAACATTCGCCGTATCGGTGAAGTCGCCAAATTGTTCACCGAAGCGGGCGTGCTTACCCTGACGGCGTTCATCTCCCCCTACCGCGAAGATCGCGATGCGGCCCGGGCCATCGCCGGCGAAGGCAATTTTTTCGAGGTCTACGTGAAGTGCGCACTCGACGTGTGCGAAGAACGCGACCCCAAAGGACTGTATAAAAAAGCACGTGCGGGCGAGATTCCCGAATTTACCGGGATTTCCGCACCTTATGAAGAGCCCGAAAAAGCGGAAATCGTCGTCGACACCGGCGTCCAATCACTCGACGAATCGACCATCGCGGTTCTGGATGCGTTGCGCACGGCGGGCGTGATTGAGTAGCTGACCCGCCTCTCGCGAGCACCACAATATATTGCGCTCATACCGGGGCTGTGCTACCATCCGCGCCTGTAAAGTGGGGTTTTCACATGCGCTTCGGTAGACGACATAAGGCCGGTTCGATGTGGGGCCGTCGTGCAGACACCGACGACCCCGTTCCCGAGAGTGAAGAAGAACTTCCGACCTTTCGACATGATGGCGATCCGGCTCAGGCGTTGCTCAATGTCCTGGGCCGGTTTCAGCGCCACTATTTGCGTGGCCGCGAAGGTGCGGAGCAATCCGCGTGGTCCGATGACTGCATGAATGCACTCATCGACGCCGTGGATGTCGCCGTGGCACAACGTTGGCAAGAAGTGGTTTCGGTTCTCACCGAGACCGCGCGCGTGTTGCAGACCTATGAAGACGCTGAACGCGCCAACGAGTGCGTTCCTTTTCTCACATCCAGCCACGAAGTACTGTGCCACATGGTCGGCGATTT
>BQJS01000449.1 GCA_021604825.1 Phycisphaerae bacterium
CCCACCCCAGCCCGCGCGGCATATTCGCGCTCCAGGATCGGGGCTGTATCGACGCAGGCCTTGGCCTCGAAGGGCTCCGCAACTTCAGCTCGCAACCGATCGACGATGGCAAAGAGCTTCCGCTTGATGACCTTGTGATAATCATCGCCCCAGGCATACATCGCGACCCGGCCGCGGGCTCTGTTCTCGATGTCGTCTACTGGCGGTGGATCGGGTTGGTGATAATTGAGGGCACAAACGATGACGCTCTTGGCACCGGGCAGGAGTTTGGACGCATCCACCCGTTGCTCTTGGTTGCGATGGAGATACCCCATCGTCCCGGCGCGGTCCAAGCTCAACCAGCGCCGATAATAATCGCTCCGATCGATCGAGTCAGCTGGCGAAATGCCACAGCGCTCGAACCCGACTTCAGCGGACAGGCTGATAATCCATCGCTTAAGTTCAATCGAATTCACTACGCACGCATCCCGTTGAAACGGTCGATATCAGGGCGTAGGGCGTGATTGACAGCCACCCAAAACCGCCCTAAGGTCAGTCGGTTCTCGCCATTTCTTTCGGCTCGAATCTGGCTACCTTCTTCACACTCTGGCAAAGAAGATGACACCCATGTTTGATTATGACTGGTTTCATGGTATCGCGTTTAATCAGCAGCGAGAAGAGGCCCGCTATCGCTGCACGGCGTCGCACTACCCGGACGTTGACCACGAAACGTGTTTGGAAAACGAGGATTTCCGAAAATTCTTCGATACGGTCGAAACGCGGGAACTCATCTATCTGCGCGATGGTTTCAGCTATGAAATCAAGCAGCTTGCCCAGGTACCGACCAAAGCCCACCTGACGTTTGAATGCGAACCGGTGGACGACCAGTACCGCGTTGGGGCTTTCGTCGTCAGCGTACCGTTTGAAGAAATCGTACGCGTCGAAGTCTTCGCGGTCCATCCATCTGAAAAACCCGAAGACAGCCCACAGATCCAAGGTTTCCGGCGACGTCCTGATCAACAACCGCCAGAAGAAGCGCACGTCCCAGAGATTCAACCGGCGATGAATGAAACGCAAAGCTGACGATTCATCAGACAGACATGACCGCGTCGGCCAACGCCCCTGGTCCCATCTTGATCGGGTCGACTGCGGGGAGTCCGGTTAGCTCTGCGATCGCGCGAACAGCATCGTCGGCTTCTGCTGACGCCATCCCAAAGCAATTCAGTGCCACCGCAATGACCTTGGACGGACTGAGCGGCTTCATGATTGCTTCGTGCAAAGCAATCAATTCCTTCAAACCCGCAACCGGATACTCGGTCGCCCGCATGTTCTTACGCGGTGGATGGTGACACAGAATCATCGCGTCGGGCATCGCACCGTGAATCAGCCCAAGCGTCACCGGCGAGAAAGCCGGGTTCAACAACGACCCCTGGCCCTCGACCAAAACGTAATCGGCATCGCCCCGCTCCAATACGCCGCGTTCGATGTAACCGGTTAGAAAATCTGATATGACCGCGTCGGCTGGAACGCCCGATCCGGATATCATGATGCCGGTCTGACCGGTGGCCAGGAATTCAACGTTGACGTCGCGCTGTTTTAGTTCGCGGGTGATTTCCAAAGCGGTGACGCGTTTGCCCACGTTGCAGTCGCTGCCCACCGTGAGGATTCGTTTGGCCCGCGTCGAGGCGGCTTTTCCGCTGCCGACTGGCGGAGGTGGTCCGGGGTTGCGCACATCGAACAGCGTACGTCCATGCTCCCTCGCCAACTGCGAAAATCGCTCGTCGCTGTTGAGCCTCGCGTGCATGCCGCTGACGATGTCCATCCCGCTTTGGAGACCCTGCTCCAAAAACTCCCGCCACGCTTCCGGAAGTTGCCCGCCCGGCAGCGCCACGCCCATGAGCAACTGGTTGGCTGATAGCTTTTGGGCAGCATCAATCGAATCAATGATTGGAATGTCCTTGCCCGTCCCAACCAGATCGACCAGCGACTCGCCCACGTTCCGGCGATCGAGGACAGCCACCACCTCGTCCGGACAGTAGCGCAACAAACCCAACGCCGTCTTCGCGGTGAAAGTATCCAAATGTCCGTCAGTTAAGATACAGATGCGTCTCGGATTCAAAGTCTTATCCTTAGAATCAGGGAGTGCAGCAAACCGGTTTGTCTCAAGTGCTTTCGATCCCTACGGTCGCTTCGCCACAAAGAAATCGCGATGCAGTCTCGCGTCGAATAGGCGGTCGCCCACTTTAAGGCTGCCGATTTGCACACCCGGGGGGGCTGCATGCAACACGTGATGGTCGCTGATGGCGATCCCGGTGTGATAAATCTTTCCGCTGCTGTCCATGAAGAAGATCTGATCGCCCGGTTCGATGCCCGATCGATCCCAGGATGTCGCGGTTAAGTCGCCGGCGATGGCCTGCTGCCATGCGTCTCGTGCGATGGGCAGATCAACCCGCTCGCAAACATTGGTCATCAATCCGCTGCAGTCGAGACCCAGCGGCGACCTACCGCCAAACAGATACGGAGTCTGCAAAAGATCCAGCGCCGCTCGAACCCGGGCTTTACCACGATCATCATTGGGTTGACTCGCTCGTACCGATGCCGACGCCACCGGAAAAAGCTCCCCGGTCGGCAGCAACACCTGCGTACGTCCGTCTTTCTTGCCAGCCAAC
>BQJS01000450.1 GCA_021604825.1 Phycisphaerae bacterium
CGATCTCGAAAAACTCGCGCCCTGAAAAGCCAAACATCCCCGCGATAATATTCGAAGGAAACATCTGCACCTTGTTGTTATTCTCTCGGACATTGCCGTTGTAAAATCGCCGCGCCGCCTGAAGCCGATCTTCCGTGTTGGTCAGTTCGTCCTGCAAATCCAAGAAATTCTGGTTGGCTTTCAATTCGGGGTACGCTTCGATCCGCGCCATGAGCGTGCCCAATGCGCCTTGAAACGCATTCTCCGTGCGGGCTTGGCTCTCCGGGGATCCATGATTTGCCGCCGCTTGCTCACGCATTTGCGTGACCCGTTCAAGCAATTCGCGTTCGTGCTGGGCGTACCCCTTGACCGTATTCACCAGGTTGGGGATGAGATCGTATCGACGTTGCAGTTCAGTTTCCACGCCCGACCACGATTCGTCGACATGATTGCGCGTGCGCACCAGCCCGTTGTACGTCGCAATCACAAAAATCAGCGGCACCAGTACGACCGCGGCCGCGACAATAAGAATGACTTCCATGAACTATTGGCCTCCGTAAACTTCCGACATCATGACGCGTACACGTAATCGGGAATGAGCTCCCGGATTTTGCACAATTGGTCGAGCCGGTGCTCGAATTGCTCTACGGCAAGCTTGCGATCGAAGCCCAACGCGATACATTGACCTTCAAACTCGACCGAAAGGGCCCGGTCCGACAACAGGTACTCCATCATCCGCGTGTGACAAATGTCGTATGCGAATTTCTTGTCCGTGCTGCGCACGGTGAATGCCTTGGAAAACTCAATTGATTCGAAATCGATATCGTCATACCCCAGCATTTGCCCCATTTTCGAAAGAAAACTCTCGGGGTAAATGCGCAATTCAGGGAAGTACAGCGTTTGATGGAGAATGAAAAACGAGAAATAGTGGTGGTGCGTCTGCCGCCGGCCTTTTGAATCGGTCGAGTACGTCTCATAGTGGTAGTCGAACGCGGTGACCGGGTGCCCCTGGTATTCGCCTTCGAGGAGATTAAACGCATACCGATTCGAACCCTGGGCCAACTTATTGAGAAACGCGTACCGGCCCGCAACGCTATGATCTTTGGCGCGGTACCGCATCCCGAGCTTTTTCGCGAGGGCCTGGAATGCCTCGCGCCGCTTCTTCGCCTGCCACCAACCAATCGCCCCAGCGGCAATGACGAAGAGGATCATCCCGACTATGAATAGTCCTTGGAAATTCTCCATTGCCCCTACCCCGCAAATGCTCCCAAAAACGCACTATAACACGAAAAGCCCGCCATATTAATGACCCCTCGTCTTGTTGCATGATCGGAATTGTGCCAGAATATTGTTTATGAAGATTGCCCGGATATTGGAGCTACTCGTCGGCGTCACGTTTCTAGTCGCCGCCGCAACAAAGACGTACGATATGTACGGTTTCAAGGTACAGGTGCGCGGCTACGGCGTGTTTCCACAAAATCCGGATACCGAACTCGCATTGGCCTGGACCCTGACGATCATCGAAGCGATGTTCGGTGCGGCGCTCATTGCAGGACTACACATCCGCGGCATGGTCCTTGCCGCCACCGCCGCATTGCTCGTTGGCTTCACCGCGCTCATCGCCTATGGCTGGGCATTCCATGGATTGGCGGATTGCGGGTGTTTTGGCACAACCATTCAAATGCCGCCGGGCATGTCAATTGTGAAAAACCTCATCTTGCTCGCCATGACGGGATACGCATGGTTAAAATTACACAACGCGGATCCCGAAACCGATCGCAAACTCCGGAGTCCGGCGTTGGCCGCCGCAGGCGCGGGACTCGCCGCGGTATTCGCTGTAGGACTCCTTGGCGATCAACCCGCCGAAATTGATGAAAACCGCGTGGTGGTCGAATTGAGCGCGGAAGAGTCGAAAGACCAACCCTTCGCAGAATTTGTGTTCAAGAAGGACGACGGCTCGAAACTCGATTTGGGTGCCGGCACGTATGTGGTTGCGATTCTAAACGCCGATTGCGAACATTGCCAGGCATCCGTTGCCCCCTTGAATGAAGTGGCATTGACACCTAACTTTCCGCACGTAGTTGCCCTCGTGTACGAACAAAATGAGGGCGACATGGATAAATTCAAGGCGATTACCTCCCCGCAATTCGAGACGCACAAGATCGATAGAGACACGCTGTTCAAATTCGTATTGGGGCCGGCACCGCCAGCGTTCTATTTGGTCGTCGACGGCACCAATGCGGGCTACCTCGAAGCTGAAGCACTCACGGTTGACGACTTGCTCAAGTTAACCGAACGCGAATAACCCCATGACTCGTCACCTCGCGCACGGCTAATCGGGTGTCAACGCCTCCGGAACAGACCCCAGTCCTCTATCGCCGCAGCACAGTTCTGTTCCTCATCTTCGTCGCGGCAGGCGTGCTCACCATCCCGATTATTTGGCGCAGCCCCGCGTTTGGCCGCACCGAGAAAATCTTCTGGAGCATCGTGGCAGCAGCCTACTCCGCCGCTGTAATCATTTTACTCATCGTCATACTCGTGATGATGTACCGCCTGACCTTCCGGCCAATGGACATCTACTAACCTCACGACGGCGACTCCGTAACGGTATTCCCATGGCCCGCGTTGTTCTTGCCGATGAGCAATTTAAGCGCGGGCGGCGTTACG
>BQJS01000451.1 GCA_021604825.1 Phycisphaerae bacterium
TTGTCTTTGACCAGTTCAATTCCCATGTGGCAACCCGTCGCGCGGACGTCGCCGACGATGCGGTGTTCCGATTTCATCTGCTCCATGCGCTTTTGCGCGACCGCGCCGAGATGCTCCGCATGTTCCAGCAGATTTTCTTCTTCGATCACTTCTGTCGATGCAAGTGCGGCCGCGCACGCCATCGGGTTGCCGCCGTAACTGCTCGAAGCGGATATCGATTCGAACGCTTCTTTATAAGGCTCCCGTACCGCAACGCAAGTAACCGGGAATCCGTTTCCGAACCCCTTCCCGATGGTGACAACGTCGGGGAGCACGTCCCAGTGTTCCATACAAAGCCATTTTCCCGTGCGCCCCCAACTCGTGAGCACTTCGTCCGCCATGAGCAATATCCCAAGTTCATCGCATAACGCGCGCAACTTTGGGAAGAAATCGTCGGGTGGCATCACGGTACCGCCCCAACCCTGGATCGGTTCGAGCACGAAACCGGCAACGTCGTGCACCGTGCCTTTGTCTATGTACTCACGATAAAAATCGATGTATTTGTCCGTGTCGATTGTGCCGTCTTCCTTCGACCAAAGCGGGTGATAGACGTCGGGGCGGGGGACCATGTGCATTCCGGGTGCGCGCACGGCGCCATACACGGAGGAGCGAATATGTCCAAGGGAGACGGCGCCGGTCGTTTTCCCGTGGTAATCGTAGAAGCACGAAATCATTTCATTGCGTTCGGTGCCCGCTCGCAGGACCCGCATGCCCGCTTCGACCGCGGTCGTTCCGGAGTCGTAGAACTGAAATCCGTTCAAGTCACCGGGCAAGATGTCCGCCAACTTCTCCACTAGGGCGGTTTTGATCGGCGTGGTGAAATCGTGGGCGTTCATGAGGGTGTGGGCATACTTCGCAATCGCTTCACTGATCTTCGGATGGCAGTGGCCCAGGGTCGTGACATAGATGCCCGACGAGAAGTCGATGTACTCATTTCCATCGACATCGCGCAGCAGACAGCCTTCGCCCGATTCAAAGGTAACGGGAAACAGCTTCACTTGGCCGCTCAACCCCTTGAAATATTTCGAACAACGATCGTGGTAGTCCTTCGATTTCGGGCCGGGTGGCGGCACGGGGACGTTGGGTGCGTTCGCGATGGGCGTGTTTGCCCAGTCCAGCGTGTTGAACGTTTCGGTCGTGACAGTCATTAAACAATTCCTTGAATGGAGTACCTAATAGCCTTTATCCCACCGTGGTTCGATGGTTTGGGCAATACTCTCGCTAACCCAGACATCCGTCCGGAGCAATTGGTGAATCGAACTCGGCAGCTTGGGCGTGACCGGGCCGTGTAAACAAAGGCGTGACATCGTCCGCTGCCAGGAAGCTTCCGACCCGTCGACGGTGATCGCATGAATCTCGATGCGATTCTTCGCGCCGATCACTTCGGCCGGACCGATGGTTGCCGCTTTCGGCGGAACCGCGGTCAGATCGCCGCTGAAACCGAAACTGCCGTGAAGCGAGTTCTGCGCGATGGTGAACGGGCTCAACGTCACGATACGCGGTCCCATCCGCTTCCACTCGTCCAGCGGCGCATCGAATTCCGGACAGTCCGGCTCGACAAACGCGATGTGCCCGGTCCAACCCGGTCCGCCGTAGCAACAATCCGCGCCGCCTAAGTCGGCAATCATTTTTCCGTAGTCGTCAATGTTTTTGTCCGTCGGTCCCTGAATCTGTTCGATCGGCGGCCGCAATTCGGGATCGATTTCGTTATAGAAGTGTTTCAACATCGAGTGCATAAACCCGTGGGGCCAGGTCTCGGGGGCCGTTACGCCACGCTCGTTCGCATACTCGTCCATGTTGAACGTGTAAAGGTGTTTACAATCCACGCGACACGTGTTGATCAGGCGAGCCACCCACTTATACCCCGGCCACGGCTGCGGCATAATCAACACACACTTCCGATGCTCTTCCGCAGCGGTCCGGATTCGATTGAAGATGTCGATCAACCAACGAAAATCCAAGTCTTCGCCCTTTACAACCTGAATTTTGAATTCGGGATTGGCGTGTTTCGTGATGTCTTCGCGTGAAATGCCGCGTACGCGTGCCACCGCTTCCGTGTCACGAAACGGCACGCACTCAGCCGGACTGTATTCGAACTCGGACATTCGCGCCCTACTCCTAACCCACGGGTTCGCTGGCGACGGCGTCGTGAACCACGCGCCCCGCAACCCAGGTGCGTTCCACCTGCAAAGTGCCGCCATCTTCATGCCAAAGTACCATATCGGCGTCCATACCGGTGTCCAGATCACCCTTCGTATGGGCGCGAATCACACGAGACGGATTCCGCGTGGCCATCGCCCACACCTGATGCGCTGGACAATCAAGCCACGACAACAAGTTCATCACACCTCGATCCATGGTGAGCGCACTGCCCGCAAGACCGCCGCGCAAGGGGTGTTCAGCATCGGCGATGCGCGGCGCGTCGCCCTGACGCACTTCCACGGAATAGCCCCACGGCGTGTCGAATTTCCCCGGCCCGAGTCCGGCACCGAAGGATGCGTCCGAGATCAACGACACGCCTTCCCATCCCTTCGCAGCCACGGCTGCACGGATGGCCATCGGATGCACATGCACGCCATCGCCAATAAAATCGCACGTCGCGCGG
>BQJS01000452.1 GCA_021604825.1 Phycisphaerae bacterium
CCGTGGCACGTCACCGGGCGATGGGGCGGTGGCGATGGTTTTGAGACGCTCTGCCGACGCTACCCATGAACGCCGCTATGCATGCCTTCGCGGATTCGGTTTTGCAAGCGGAAACGCACCGGGACAAGTATCGAAAGAGACTTACTCAGCCGCGTTGGAGCGGGCGTATCGCGATGCCAATGTCGAGCAAAATGCTGTTGGCGTGATCGAATCGGCAGGAGCGGGTCGGCCCGAGTTTGACGCGCTGGAAAGCGAGGCGCTGGACGCGTTCTTCAAACGAGACATCGCCAAGTGTGCCGTCACGTCTTCGGCGGCGACCATCGGTTTCGCCCATGCGGCATCGGGATTGGCGTCGATTGCAAGTGCAGCCCTTTGTTTGCATCGACAGGCGATTGCGCCATTGCCGGAATTCAGTCAAGCGAACGACCCGTTGGCCAAGTCGAGGCAATTCTACGTCGCGCGAGAATGCCAGCCGTGGTTACGCAATCGATCCGAAGGCCCACGACGGGCGGGCGTCAGCGGTACGTCGTTTCACGGTGAATGCGCCCACGTCGTGTTGGAAGAAGCGGATGCGGCACCAATTTCAGTCACCCATCGCACACAAGGCGAATCTGAAGCAACGATTTTCTGCTTGCGTGGGAAGAGCGTCACCGATCTATGTGGTCAATTCGACGCACTACTCCAATCAATCCAAAAACACCCTGCGAGCGTGATTCGTCAGGGCGAAATCTGGCACGAGGCCCGCAAGCAGCCCCAAGCCGACGAGAAAGTCGCCACCATCGTCGCCGATAATTTGGAATCGTTGCGGACGTCGCTCGCATCGACCAAGACTCGAATTCAAAACGATCCGGGTCAGCCAATCAACGGCGATTCGGGTGTCTACTATGTGCCCGAACCCATCGCTAAAGGCGATCTCGCATTCATCTATCCAGGTAGCGGTGTGCATCAAATCGGTATGGGCCAACAGCACTTGCTCGATTGGCCGGGCGTCGCCCAGCGACTCGATGGCGAATTCAATCAACTTGCCGATCAGTTCTTGCCGCAATGGGTCATGCCGCGTCGGTTGGACTATTCCGACGCGTGGAAGCGACGGGCCCATGGGGAACTCTCCAGCGACACGCGGCGCACGATCATGTCGCAGGTGTCGTACGGTTCATTGGTAACTGAGATTCTGCGCGATGCCGGCATACGTCCTGACGCTGCGATTGGCTACAGCCTCGGCGAAACAACGAGCCTGATCGCGCTGGGCGTTTGGCCCGATCGAGACGGGATGGCCGACCGCTTGATCCAGTCGCCATTGTTCGCGTCCGAGTTGGCTGGTGCATGCACAGCCGCCGCCCGACATTGGAAACTCGCCGCAGACGAGCCTGTGGCGTGGACGGTTTTCGCATTGAATCAGTCAGCCGATCGCGTCCGCAAGGCACTCGCGAAAATCGACCGGGCGTATTTGTTGATCGTCAACGCGCCGGGCGAATGCGTGGTGGGCGGTCAGCGTGATCAAGTCGAACGACTCATCGCGACGCTCGGTTGTGAAGGTGTCGAGCTTTCGGGTGCATCTGCGGTGCATTGTCCGGTCGTTGGCGAGGTTGCCGACGAATACCGACAGTTGCACTTGCTCAAAACAACGGTGCCAAAGGGCATTCGATTTTACAGTGCTGCAGCGGCGCGTTCGTACGATGTGACCAGTGAGTCCGCGGCTGACTCGATCACGGCTCAGGCGACGGCTGGATTTGATTTTGCGAAATTGATCGAGCAGGCCTACGACGATGGCGTGCGGTATTTCGTCGAAGTCGGTCCGCAGGCCACCTGTACGCGAATGATCCGAAGCATTCTAGGTGATCGACCATACTTTGCAGCGTCGGCGAGCGGACAATCCGAGGACGAAAGGACGCCGTTGATGCACGTCATTGCAGCCCTCGTCGCCCATCGGGTTGTTGCCAACATTGAAGGCGTCTATCGAAACGTCGGCGACCGCCCGCGCAAGAGTGAGTCAAGCCAACGTCCAACTGTCACCATCGCAACTGGCGGTCCAGCGTTCAACCCGCCGAGACCGATCAAAACGACGAGCACGTTGCCCACGACGCAAGCCGACGAAATACCCGCACCGGTTCCCAGCAGTTCAACGGGTGCATTTGCTGACGATTTGCCAACCACGCCAATATCGGGTGCGCCGGTGGCTGAAGCGAACACAACGCGTGAACACGCCCAACCACATGTCGAGGATCCGATGCAAAACCAACTGATCGCGACGATGCAGGCGGCGAATAAAGCCACGTCCGACGCCCACGATACGTTTCTGCGTTTTTCGCAAACGGCGATGACCGACCTCGCCGAAGCGCTGACGACGCGGCAGCAGTTGCTGAGCCAAATGTCGGGATCGATGGCGATACCTGCAGACGCTGCGCCGATGAATATCGTCCGTAGTGATGCCGTCGCGGCGCCGAATCACATCGAAAAACCGACAGCACCAATCGCGCAACCACCGATCGCGCAACCAATCGCCGAGCGGGTTCCGGTTGCATTCGATCGCGACAAGTGCATGGCCTTTGCGATCGGAAAAGTGGCCGACGTCCTCGGTCCAGATTTCGCCGTCGTCGATCAGTATCCGGTACGGGTCCGATTGCCGGATGAACCACTCATGTTG
>BQJS01000453.1 GCA_021604825.1 Phycisphaerae bacterium
TCGTCTCCCAAGCCCATGTAGAACTCGCGGTGATCGTCGGTGAGATGGTCGGCGACATACATTCCGATCAAGACCTCTCCGTCGCGATTCGGGCGATTGAGAATCACCGATCCCACCACGAGATAGAGCGTTGGGGTCACACAGGCATGATCCTGAATATCGAGCAAGACACGCCGGGCTTGGAGCCGGGCTTGAACGACCGCCGCCGCAAACGGTCGTAGGTCGGAGGGCACAATGTCGTCATCGTTCAGCAAGGCCACACGATCCAGATCTTCCGATCGAAAGGTCTCGCGCAACTCATCGAAAACCGGGCCGGCGGCGTTGTTTAGCAGCCCGCTGATCGCACCGCAGCATGGAGAAGGCTCGCCGTAACGGGGATAGACGCCAAAGATGGAAGTGTCGTTCGTACTATCCACGGCGACGTGGCTATGAATTTTGTAGAGCAACACTTTTGGTGCCGATTGTTCCGGGTCGATTGCGAAATGATTTTCCGCAATGGCGACACCGGACCATTCATATCGCGCGCCGAGGTTGGCGGTACGAAATGGCGCCCGATCGGAGAGACGCAAAACAGGCAACAGATCACGGGCAAACCACTGCTGAAATGCGTCCGCCGCTTCCGCTTCGGTTTCATCGCTACACGTAATCAAGTGCGCGCCGCAGATGCCAAAGCCGAATTGCTGGACCGTATGTTTGAGTTTACGAGACGCCCCGTCGATCTCGTGTTCAACGCCGAAACGTTTCGTCAACCGATCGGGATAGTATAATTTCCTTTTTTCCACTTAAACCCTTTCTCGCAGGCTGGTTTGCTTTGTGTATATCGATAGCGCTATTCGACATCTACTACATCGAGTGTCATTTTGACCGTATTCGAGAAATCGACTGGCACATCATCGTGCACTTGTGGCTTGGTGTTAGTCCGCACTTCCGTAACCGCCGCCTCCCGGCGTATGAATCGTAACCATATCACCTGCTGCAACCTTGAACGCGGCATGCCCATCCAACCGTTCCGAAACGCCATTGCGTGTGAGCAGGTTTTCGCCCGCCTTCCCCGCTTCCCCGCCTTCGAGGCCAAACGGCTGCGTCGTACGGCGCTCGGTCAACAACGTGACATCCATCGGTTCGAGAAATTCTATACAGCGCGTCGCACCGTCGCCACCACGCCACCGGCCCGCGCCCCCGGATCCCCGTCGAATCGAGAATTCGCAAACTACCACGGGATACCGATGTTCCAACACTTCGGGGTCCGTAATCCGCGTATTCGTCATGTGCTGGTGTACCGCGTCCGTACCCTCGAAACCGGGCCCAGCGCCTGAACCGCCGCAAATGGTTTCGTAATAGCCAAATTTCGCGTTGCCAAAGTTGAAGTTGTTCATGGTCCCTTGACCCGCGGCCACGACGCCGAGTGCCCCGTACAACACGTCGACGATGCGCATTGAGGTCTCGACGTTGCCGCCCACGACGGCGGCTGGGTACTTCGGATCGAGCAAGCTTCCTTCCGGAATTCGGATTTCAATCGGTTCCAGACAGCCGCTATTCAGGGGAATAGGCTTTCCGATTAACGTACGGAAGACATACAACACCGCGGCAATCGTCACCGCGCGTGGCGCATTCAAATTCGATTCAAGCTGTGCGTCTGTCCCCGCAAAATCGACGATGGCCGTCTCGCCCTCAATTGAAATCGCACACGCGATCCGCGCCCCGCAATCCACCCGATCCTCGAACCGGTACTGCCCATCCGCCAATTCCGACAACACCTCTCGCATCGACGCGGCGGCGTTCTGGCGTATGTGATCCATGTACGCCTGCACGGTCTGGAGCGAGTACTGTTCACACAGATCCAAGAGTTGAGCTTCGCCGTGCCGGTTTGCGGCAACTTGTGCATGCAAGTCGGACAACCGTTCACGAACGTTGCGCGCGGGATACGGTCCGGAGCTCAACGTTTCAACGACCGCAGTTTCGTCGAATGCACCGCCCGCCACGATCTTCATCGACGATACGACGATCCCCTCTTCGGCCAGCGAAGTCGAAAACGGCGGCATCGACCCCGGCGAGATGCCCCCGATGTCCGCGTGGTGCCCGCGGTTTGCAACGAGGAAAATGCGTTGGCCGTCCGCATCGATCACGGGCGACACGACGGTCAAATCCGGCAAATGCGACCCGCCGTTGTACGGGTCATTCGTGACAAACACGTCGCCGCGCTGCATTGAATCGCCCGCATCGCGTAGCACCGCCTTCACGCTCTCCCCCATCGCGCCCAAATGCACCGGCATATGCGGCGCATTCGCAACCAACTCGCCCTCCGGCGTAAACACCGCACACGAGAAGTCCAGCCGTTCCTTGATGTTCACCGAATGCGCCGACTGTTCCAGGCGTTTTCCCATCTGATCCGCTACGGACATGAACAGGTTATTGAAGACTTCGAGGGTGATCGGGTCGCACTCCGTCTTTACATATGCAGTCGATATTTGGGATTTGCCGCGTTTCAACATGATCAAACAATCCGATTGCACCGCCGCTTCCCAATCGGCGTCCACCACGATTGTTGATGTATCCGCCAGGATCAGAGCCGGCCCCGCAACGACCGAACGTTCACGAATCTCAGACCATCGATAGACAGGAATGTCCG
>BQJS01000454.1 GCA_021604825.1 Phycisphaerae bacterium
CTTCGACCGGCTTTTCCAGCGCACGGACGGCGCTGATGATTTCACGGTAGATGGCTTTGATCGCGGACGGGGGCAAGGGCCCCGGGTTTTGCTCGCGTAATTTGTCGAAGATGAGCTTTTCACGCTCGGGGACATAGTACACCGCGTTGCTGTCGCGCTTGATTTCGCCAATGCCGATGGCCGCTTGAGCCCGACGATTGAGCAATTCGAGGATTTGCACGTCGAGTGAGTCAATTTCTTCGCGTAATTTATCTAAGGTCATGCCGTTGAATCCGTGGCCGTCATCGTTTGCGCCGCACCACTTCGAGCGGCGCATGGCTCACCATAATATTGCGGGTTGGGCCGGTATTAAACCGGATACGGGCCTTCAATTTCGCGCCCGAGCCCGAAGTGTACATGATAACACCTTCGCCGAACTTGGTGTGACGGACGAGAACGCCCATCTTAATCTCGCTCAAATCGGTGTCCGCTTTGGGCGTGGACTTCGCCGGTTTCGCGGAGGCCTGCGTCCGGCCGCCCCCCATCAACGCGGCCGGAATTTCGTCGAAGAAGCGCGAACGGTCGTTCGCCTGTGTCCGGCCAAATACCACGCGTTCCCGGGCGGACGTTAGTGTGAGGGTCTTGCGTGCGCGGGTCATCGCCACATAACAGAGTCGGCGCTCCTCTTCCACGCCGTCTTCCTCGTCGAGCGCGTTGATGTGGGGCAGGAGGCCTTCTTCGAGCCCAATCAAAAATACGTGGTCGAATTCGAGCCCTTTGGCGGCGTGGCACGTTAACAACGTGACGGGTGCCGGAGCATTGTCCGCGACGTCGATATCGGTCATGAGGGCGAGCTCTTGCAGAAACACATCGAGCCCGCCTGGACCTTCCCGATCATCAAACGCGGCGCACGCGGATTGAAACTCTTCGATGACTTCAAGGCCCGTTCGAAAATCCTTTTCATCCGACTTGCGCACGTAGTCATCGTACTGCGTTTGTTCGATGACGGTTTCGAGCAATTCGGCGACCCCCAAGGTAAACCGATCCGCCGCAAGCGTGTCCAACAGTTCCACGAGCGCGGTGACGCCTTGGCGTCCGCGCGATGTTAGCTCTTCGTCATGTTCCCCGTCCCGAATGATCTTGGAGAGGGATTCGGACTGGCTCGCGGCGCGGGCTTCAAATCGTGCGACCGCCGCACTACCGAGTCCCCGGGGCGGTATATTTACGATGCGGCGCATCGCGACATCGTCCTGCGTATTCGCGGCACACCGTAAAAACGCCAAGAGATCACGGACCTCCTTACGCTCATAAAACTTTTGGCCGCCGATGACGACGTAGCGTGCCCCCTTGCGCCGAAGCGCCTCTTCAATCAAGCGGGCCTGGCTATTGGTCCGATACAATACCGCGGCGCGCGAGCCGTCCGACGTATGCGCGCTGAGGGTATCCACCACGTACCGGGCTTCCTCATCGCCGTTAGTGGCTTCGTGATACTTGATTGGCGCGCCTTCGCCCAGGGCCGATCGCAACGTTTTGCCCAAACGCTTCTTGTTGTGCGCAACCACCGCGTTCGCCGCGTCGAGTATCGGGGCAGTACTCCGGTAATTCGTTTCGAGTCGAAAGGTCTTCGCGCCGGGATAGTCGCGCTCAAATTCGAGAATGTTCCGGATGTCCGCGCCACGCCAGGAATAAATACTCTGGTCTTCATCCCCCACCACGAACAGGTTTCCGTGGACCTCACTCAAGTGTTTCGCAATGACATACTGCGCGCGGTTTGTGTCCTGATACTCGTCAATCATCACGAACCGGAACCGTTCCGCGTAGCGGGAGCGCACGGCCTCGTCGCCCAACAGTTGTGCCGGCAATACCAGGAGGTCGTCGAAATCGACCGCTTGATGCCGTTTGAGTGCCGCATGATATCGATCCCACAACTCGGCGAATGTCTCGTCCGCTTCCTCTTCCAGCTCGTCTATCGACGGTGCGGACAAATCTTGTTTGAACCGGCTGATCCACTGCAAGGCTTCGCGCGGGGTCACTTGTTGGAGGTTGGACGGCAGCCCCTTCACCAATTGTTTCATCAGCGCGATCTGATCCGAATCGTCGAAGATGGTGAAGGTCTTGGCCCGGCCGAGCTTGTCGATGTCGCGGCGGAGCAACCACAAGCCGAAACTGTGGAAGGTGCCCGCCCACGCGTCCAGCCGATCCCGGCCGAGGCGCTTCGCCGCGCGCTCGCGCATTTCGCCGGCCGCCTTGTTGGTAAATGTGAGTGCGATAATCTCGCGTGGGTTTACGCCGCGCTCGCCGATTAAGTGGGCAATGCGTTCGACAATCACCCGCGTCTTGCCCGAACCCGCGCCGGCCAGCACCAAGGCGTATCCGTCACCGCGTTGAATCGCGTCTTGTTGTGCTTCGTTGAGTCCCACATCATTCATGAAATTCATCCGCGCTTATCATCACGATTACAGTGGGGATACGGCATGGTTGGGGTGTATGAAAGAACATCAGCATCAGAATTCGCATTACGGCGGCAACGGAGGCGTTCGTACAAACGCCCAATACCGCCTCGCCAGGCACACGAATTCGCGTATTTTAGCAGCCTATCAATTGACGGTCCACCAGTCCGGTGTTATGATTCCATAGGACGATTTGTG
>BQJS01000455.1 GCA_021604825.1 Phycisphaerae bacterium
CCGCGTTGCCATTGGTCCAACGCCTCGGGATCGTCCCGCCACGGAAATGCCGCAAATTTTTCGTACAACGGTTTATCGGGCACCGTTGGAAAGTGATAGAGGAGGTGGTAGGAGAATTCGCGCCAACCGATTTCGCGCAAGAACGCAGCGCCACCGTCTTCATCGCCCGCCGCCGCCATGTGAGCGTGGACCGCCGACCAAATCTGCCGGGGGCTGATTTCGCCAACATGAAGGTAGGGTGACATGCGGGACACGAACGATTCCGCGGGAAAATCACGGCCTCGGGTGTAGGACTGCATTTCGTGTTCGACAAATGTGTTGAGCCGGCTGTGCGCGCCGACTTCGCCCGGAGCCCATGCGGCGCGAATACCGCCCGCCCAATCGATTTTGGGTTCCAATCCCAACGCGTCAACCGTCGCGGACGCCGGCCACTTCGCTGGGGCTGCAATGGTATTGGGACCGGGCAGCGGCGCATTCGGCGCAGGCATCTGCACACACGATTTCCAATACGGCGTGAACACGCGATACGGCCCGCCCTGCTTCGTTTGGATCGCCCACGGTTCTTGCAGCAGCGTACCGTTGAACGACTCCACATCAACACCGGCCTCACGAAGCGCGTCCTTGACGACGGTATCCCGCGCGATGATCGCGGGCTCATACCGCCGGTTCCAATACACGGCCGAAGCTTCCGTCTCACGAATCAACGATTGGAGCGTTTCCAAACCGCCGCCGGTACGAAGAATCAGACGAGAACTGTGCTCACCCAGAGATTCCGAGAGCGCAGTGAGGGAATCGTGTAACCACACCCGGCTCGCCGCACCCGGCGGCCAATCGCCTTCTTCCTTCGGCGACCAAATGTACACAGGAATAACCGGAACGCCCCGCGCAATGGCGGCGTGGAGCGCGGGGTTGTCGGAGAGCCGCAAGTCGTTCCGAAACCAGACAATCGTGGCGGACATTAGGACAGGTGTTCGCCCAACGCACTCATCAGTAGGTCGGCGTGGAGGACGCCTTTTTGTTGACGGAGTCCGTCCGCGATCTCGCGAATGATGCGCGGCTTGCCTCGGACCATGATCATTTCCGCGCAGTTGTGCCGGTCGACATGTAAATGTGTCGTCGCAAGAATCGCGTGGTGGTGTTGGTGCTGCAACTCCGTCAACTTGTCGCTGAGGTGCCGAATCTCGTGGTTGTACACCAGCATAATGGTCCCCAATGCATCGACGTCGTCTTCCTCCCATTCGGATTGGACCAAGCGATCCCGCACCAAATCGCGAATGAATTCGGAACGATTCTCATAGCCGGTGCGTTCCAACAACGCCGACAGTTTGTCGTTTAATTGCTGGTCGATCGAAAAACTCAGCCGAACCAATTCGGACATATTGTGTCTCCTATCGTGTCAATATTATCGATGCCTCACGCAAAGGCGCGGAGAACCGAATTACGGTGACGTAATGGGTTTGTACGTTGCACTATATCCGTGTGAACGATTCTCGCGAAACCACGGAACCCCTCAATACAACATCTGTCGTCAAATACGACTATTTGCGCTCCGCGATCACGGCGGCAATGCGCTTCGCAACCGTGCGCAACGCCGTCAACCGTGCAAACCGTTTGTGATTGCCGGGGATCAACGTCCACGGTGCTGTGGGCGTGGAGGTTTGCGCGATCATATCGGACGTCGCCGCATAATACGCGTCCCACTTCTCCCGATTCCGCCAATCCTCGTCGGTAATTTTCCATTTCTTGTGTGCGGTCCGTCTGCGTTCTTCAAAACGGGCCAGTTGTTCCTCGGCGCTGATGTGAATCCAGAATTTGCAGACAACGGCGCCATCGTCAATCAGTTCGCGCTCAAACGCGTTGATCTCCTCGTACGATCTCCCCCACTCCTCCGGCGTGGCGAATCCCTCCACCCGTTCGACCAACAGCCGCCCGTACCAACTCCGATCGAAGATGGCGAAGTGGCCGGCTTTCGGTACGCTACGCCAAAATCGCCAGAGGTATTGTTGATCCCGCTCTTCGCCCTCGGGCGCGGATATCCCGTGAACGATGTAGCCGCGCGGGTCGAGCTCACGGGTCAACCGTCGAATGTTGCCGCCCTTGCCCGCCGCATCCCAACCCTCATAGGCGATCACGACGGGAATCCGATGGCGATAACACTCGTGTTGCAGACGCCGCAACCGTCGCTGAAGCTTGGGCAGTTGTTTCTCGTAGGTCCGGTCATCCACGTTTGACGACAGATCCACCGCGTCCAAAGGATTGAAGGACGACGTAACAATGGCGGGCGCCTGCACGGCTTTTTTCTCGGAGGGTTGTTGGGACAATGCCGTCTCAAAGGCCGTGGCAATGGTCTCGGCGATCTTCACCGTGGCAAACCGCCAATCCGTGGCCGGCACAACGTGCCAAGGCGCGGATTCAGAATGGCCGTTGCCGATAATATGGTCGACTTCCGCCGCGTACGCTTTGTAGCGCTTTTGCTGGGCCCGTTCGTCCTTGCCGACCTTCCATGAGTACGTGGGGTCCGCTTCCAGCTTCTCAAACCGGTCCGCTTGTTCTTCACGCGAAATGTGTAGAAAGAACTTCAGCATCACCGCGCCGTAGTCCGTGAGCTGTTGCTCAAACGC
>BQJS01000456.1 GCA_021604825.1 Phycisphaerae bacterium
ACCGTGAGCCAACGACCGGTTATTCGCACGACCTTGCCGCGCGTAAACGAACACACCGTGGCGCAATTGTTGTACATGCTGGAAGTCGAGACCGCGATGGCCGGACGTTTGTACAACGTCAATACCTATGATCAACCCGGCGTCGAAGAAGGCAAAGTGCGCGCACGCGAATTGATGGGAGGCGACGGGTGACCGAAGCCGAATTGCATTTTCCTGAATTCGGCGAAGGCGGCGATCACATTGGCGCACGCCGATCGCGCCGCGCGTTCCGGCGTTGTGTAGCCTTTTGTGTGTTTTTCGTCGCCGTGCTCTGGGTTTCCGAGTGGTTTCTCCGGTACGACCATGCCGATCGATTGTACTTGTCCGCGCTCACGAAACCGCACGCGGATTCCTCGCGGAGTATTCTCCGGCAAGCGGTCATCCACGATGAACGGGCCCGGGAACGACCGTCGACCCGTTACTTACAGGCATTGGCCTCGCGCGAAGAAGAGGACAAAGTACTCGAGACGTACGAAAAAGCGTATGTACTCGATCCCGGTAACGCACCGTTGGCAATTCGATATGGATGCCAATTGCACAAACGCGGCCAGTCCGCCGCGGCCGCGAAACTCTTTGGTGAAGCATCGGCCAAAGCGCCGGACAACGCTTTGCCGCGCTATCTCCATGCGGCGGTGATGCCCTGGGCCGCTGAAGACGGGTCAATGCCGCTCTCGTCGTCGTTCTCGCACATCGCGCGGACCAATAGTGGCGGTCGAAGCGTTCAATTCCCGCGACCGCTGTGGTTTGGCGGGCTGCCGCAGGATGGGTACTGGTACGCGCACCTCCAACGGGGCATCATCGATGAAGCGTGTACGCCCCTGTTTCAATTCGTTGATTTGGTTCAAGCCCGGGCTTCGGAGGATATCGCGGAAGGGAGTCAACGCAACTGGCGTTCGTGGTTGGAACACTTGGATACGATGGGCGGGAGATTCGTTCAGGTCAGCGGAATTCTTTCGGAAAGCGATGTCGCGCATCGGCCGGGGACAGTCGCCCATGTGTACGCCGGGCTCCAGATCCAACGGGTCGCCGCAATCCTCAAGAACGATTTTGCGAAGGCCCGGGGGGAGAGCATCGATGAGGCGCGCATCAAGCGCATCGCCAATATCGACGTGGCGATAGCCGAAATTCAGCAATTCGAAAACGCGCGCCGAAAACGGATCGATACGGAACGCACGAAGTTTACATACCCGCTGCTAATGTGTGCGCGTACCCTAGCAGTGCTTTCGGTGATGTTCATGTTTGCGTTGTTGGGGGTGCGTATCGCCGCGAGAAACAAGGCCGCAGGCACCATCCCGCATTCAACCATGGGGCGCGTCGTGCTCGTGAGTGGGCCTGGCCTCGTGTTCGTGCTGCTAACGGTCATCGCAATCATGCAACACTTGCCCGGCGATGATCTCGGATGGGTAACCGCCGTGGGGTACGTGTGGTGGATTCTCCTGGCCCTGTACACCTTTTTTGGGCTCGCGTATCCGTTGTTGTGTTTGCCCAGTGTGTCGGACGTTGTCCACCGTCGCCGCCCGGGCGACGCACCAGACGAGCGTATCCTTGTTCGAGCCAAACGTGCGCGGCGCGCGGCGTACTTCACACTATTGCGCCGCTACTATGGAATCGCGATTGGGTTCAGCCTGTGCTTCATGTGCCTGTGGGTCGTCATATACCGCATCGTCTATTCGCTCTATCCGTGGCAATTCGAGTTGCTCATCCTCGATCCCGTTCAATTGGAGATGGAACTGCTGACGCGCGTTCTTTCGATGACCGGATAGAGGGCGTACGCAGTCGAATCGGCTTGCGGCGGGTCCGAGGTGTCTAGAATTATTGACACCGGCATGACGTATGTGGTGTTTTTGCACCGGTTTGTAAAAATTGACAGTTTGCTGTCCGGTGGTTATACTTTGTCAAGATTGTGCTGATTCTGCGAATTCGGCAGGCTGCCTACCTGGGCAAACGTCGATTCGGCTGGAGGACACACCCGCGTGAGTACTCAGGAACAGAAGGCTTTCACAACATTCGAAGCCGCCAAGATTTGCCACGTCACGCACCATAGCATCAAGAACTGGATCAAGCAGGGGTTGATCAAAGCTTCCCGCACGCCCGGGGGGCACTACCGTATCCTTGAAGGCGATCTCGACAGCTTCCGGGAACAGTACGACATGTTCCCGCGGGACAAGGGATCCAAGAAACAGCGCATCATGATTGTCGATGACGATCCGGATGCCTTGGCGCTGATGGAAAATATTCTTACGGACGATGGTTTTGAACTGATCAAGGTGAGCAACGCTACGGAAGTTGGGCTGAAAGCGGCTCAACTGTCGCCGGATCTGATTTTGCTGGATTTTCTGATGCCGGAGATCAACGGGTTTGACGTGTGCAAGGCGCTCCGCGAGAGCGAACTCACGCGCAGCACGCCGATCATGGCCGTGACGTGCTTGTCCAAAGAAGCAGAAATCGAACGGATTTTCCAAAGTGGTGCGGACGAATATTTGGCCAAGCCGTTCAAAGTTGAACAACTGCTTGAAAAAGTCCAAGAACTGATTGGGCGCGGGCGCGTCGTGGAATAGTCGACGCGTCCTG
>BQJS01000457.1 GCA_021604825.1 Phycisphaerae bacterium
GATTCGGTGACTGGGCGATCGTGTTTAGCGAGTCGGTGGACAATATGGACGTAGGTGATGTCTCGCTAGTCCACACCGGGAGTTCCGCCGCTACCGGGCTTTCGCTCATTTCGTTTGGCAAAGCCTCGGGTACGAGTTTTACTTTCCGCGCAACCGGTGTCACTGGTACCGGGAGCATGACGTTGGCCTTTACGCCCAGCGACGTCACTACGACATCGAGTGGCGCTCCCGTCACGCAGACGCAAACAATTGGAACGTATCTAAGTCTTGCGAGTTTGAGCGTTTCCCAAACGGCGGCGTTGGTGTTCCTTGCCGGCGTGTTGGTCGCGATCGTAGGATTTCGGCTGCGTCGTCAATGGCTCGCGAGCGCCTGATATGCCTAGGCGAACACATCCATAATCGGTTCGCCGAGGCCGTCTTTGGTCGTGTAGAACGGGCGTTGTTCGACTTCGTACGCGAGGTCGGCGGGAATGCCCATGGCGCGGTAAATGGTGGCGTGCAGTTCCATGATGCCGAACGGTTTGTCGATGGATTTGCACGGACGTTCGTCGGCGGTTTCACCGTAGAGGTAGCCTTGTTTCATGCCGCCGCCGAACATGAGTACGGGGCAAGCATCGGTGAAGTGACGGTGCATGCCGTAGTGTTTGGTCTCGGTCATGACGTCCGGCACTTCGACTTGGTTTTTGATCGGGGCGTTGGGTTTTCCTTCTGTGATCATATCGCGACTGAATTCGCTCGCGAGTACGATCAACGTGCGATCCAGCAATCCGCGGGCTTCGAGGTCGAGTACAAGTTGTGCAATTGGCGCGTCGATCGTTTTCTTCATGCCGATCAAGCGCTCGTGACCATCCTCGTGCGTGTCCCAATACACGAACGGTTCATATTCGGTGGTCACTTCGATAAACCGCGCACCGGATTCACACAAACGCCGCGCGAGCAGGCAACCCAATCCGAAACGTCCGGTGTTGTAACGGTCATAGACCTCTTGCGGCTCCTCGCTGAGGTCGAATGCTTTCGACGCGGGCGATTTGAGCAACCGGTACGCATTCTCCATGGCGCGGACCATGGAGTCTTGTTGGTAGTCGGTGCCGAGTTCGCCGACCGGACTTGCATTCACCAAATCCTGGTACAGCTTGTGGCGATTCATGAAGCGCGCGTCAGTCATGCCCGCGGGCGGTGACACGCTCTTTTGCGCTTCCGTCGGGTCGGGGATGAAGAACGGTCCGTATTCAGTGCCCAGGAAACCGGCGGTATGAAACGCTTTGAGTTCTTCGCTCTCGCCGACCGTGAGCCGTTGGCCGATGTCGATGAACGCGGGAACATCCGGGTTCATCGGGCCGAGCGTGCGCGAGATGACCGCGCCAATGTGCGGCGCCGCAACGGTGAGCGGCGGCGCATAGCCCGTGTGCCATTGGTATTGGTGTCGCGAATGCAAAATGAAACCGAGGTCGTCGGACTGATACGTCCGCATGAGCGTGGCGCGGTCCATGACGGACGCGACGTTCTCGAGTCCTTCGGAAATCTTGATGTTGTCGACGGCGGTGTCGATCGGTTTGAAGGTGCTAAGAACCTTGTCGCTCGCCAATCCCGGTTCGAACGCGGTGTATCGCTTCGGGTCGAAGGTTTCCGTATGCGCCATGCCGCCGGCCATCCACAGGATGATGAGCCGGTCCGCGGTCGGCGTAATCGCCGGCGTCGCCGCCGAAGCAATGCGCGGATACCGAGCGCCCAACGCGCCCAGCGTCGCCGCGCCCGCGGTCTTCATAAAATCGCGCCGACTCCAATCTCGCCGTTTCATGGTGTGCACTCCCGTTCTCTTGCCATCAGTATACCACTTGAAATTCCGGCAGCATGACAACGGCCCACAGCAAATCCGCGAGGTGTTCTACGTCCCATTTTTCGCCCAGCAACGCCACGGCACCGGTTTGTTCGTTTTCGGTCGGTGTGCGTTGAAGTGCCCGGACGTAGACGGTACTCACGACTTCCGGCGTACCCTTCTCACCCAATTCCGTGGCCAATTTTTGCGCGCCGCGCTTGATGTAGGCGTCCAGGTCGTCGCCGTTTGTCAGTTCCAGGGCTTGCAAGGTTGTGGCTTCATTGACGCGGTGCGTGTTGACTTGTTCGCGGGCGGGACGGCCAAGGGCGCGGGTCAACGGGGTCCCCGTCACGCGCCACGCACGGACGGGTTGTTCTTCTTCCTCCGTTTTCGGCACGGCAAATTGCGGACCCTCTTGCCACGCGCCCGTGACACGGCCAATGCCATCCAGCAATTGCTCCGCGGTCATGCGGCGTGGGGTCGGCCCGCGGAAGATGAACTCTTCTTCTTGCGCGGTATGGATCGAGGGCAATTGATAAGCACGGGAGGTTGCGATAACCGACAACGTGCGTTTCAGATCATACCCGTGGTCGACCAGGTCCGTCGCCAACCAGTCTAATACGTCGGCATTCCAGGGCCGGGCGCCCATCGAGTCCAATGGCTCCACCAATCCGCGTCCCATCAACTTCGCCCAGAGGCGATTGACGATCGTGCGCGCGAACCGCCCGTTTTCTTCCTGGGTCACGAGCCGCGCAATTTGCGGCAAGCGTCCGACCCGCGATCGCGTCATG
>BQJS01000458.1 GCA_021604825.1 Phycisphaerae bacterium
TGGCGGTATTCAGTCCATTGATCGGGGACAATATGAAGCCTGCACCGCGCTCAACCTGTCCCCGATGCAGCAACTCCGGTTCGTCATCGTGCCGCAAGCGCTCGTCCGCATTCTACCGCCGGCGGGCAATCTCCTCATCGAGCTCCTCAAAACAACCGCGCTCGTCTCGCTCATAACGCTTAGCGACCTGACGTTTAAGGGCATGATACTACGTGCGGAATCGCTCCGGACCGCCGAAATCTTTGGGATGTTGTTGATTATCTACTTTGGGATCGCGTCGTTACTGACCTTTCTGATTCGGCGGCTGGAGATTGCGCTGAAGCGCGGTTGGCATTTGGAGTTCACCGCGTGACCTTCGACTGGGCATTCGCATTGGAAATCACGCCGCAGCTGCTCCACGCGCTGCGCATCACCGTCGCGGCAACATTTCTCGGAATGATTCTGGCCTCGGTTCTCGGACTCGTCTGGGCGATACTGCGGCGCAGTCCCGTTCGGGCAATCGCGTGGACGGTCGCGTTCACCGTAGACTTTATTCGCAATACGCCAATCCTCGTGCAAATCTATTTCTTGTTCTACATGCTGCCGGAAGCGGGGATCAGCTTGACGCCGATGGTGACCGGAATCATCGCCCTCGGTTTGCACTACAGCACCTATCTCGCCGAAGTCTACCGAGCAGGCATCGAAGCCGTCCCCAAAGGACAGTGGGAGGCCGCAAACGCACTCAACCTTTCAACAGCCCAATCGTGGCGCCATGTCATTCTTCCCCAAGCCATCCCGCCCATCATCCCGGTCATGGGCAACTACCTCGTTGCGATGTTCAAAGACACGCCCATGTTGTCCGCGATCACCGTGCTCGAACTCCTGCAAACGGCCAAAATCATCGGTTCAGAATCGTTCCGGTACCTCGAACCGCTTACGCTCGTGGGCGGGTTCTTCTTGATTTTAAGTCTCATCGCGTCGCGCGGCGTGCGTTGGGCGGAATACCGCTTCGGCGTTCAGGGAGCACACGCATGACGGTACCGCCCATCATATCGATCCGCGGACTCAACAAACGGTTCGGTTCCACCGTCGTCCTCAAGGACTTCAACATCGACGTGAACCCCAGCGAACGACTCTCCATCATCGGTCCAAGCGGTTCCGGCAAATCAACACTACTCAGAATTCTGATGACGCTCGAACGGCCGGACGCTGGGACCGTTCAAATCGACGGCGAGTCTCTTTGGCACATGGAGAAAAATGGAACGCAGGTCCCGGCGAACAAGGCGCATCTCAGAAAAATGCGCGCGAAAATCGGCATGGTCTTTCAGCATTTCAATCTGTTCCCCCACATGACCGCGCTGCGCAACGTCAGCATCGCGCCCCAACACGTCGGTCAGTCCGAACGAAAGAATGCCGAGACACGTGCCGCGGAACTGTTGGATCAAGTGGGCCTGGGCGATAAATTGGACGCCTATCCCGCGCAGCTCTCCGGCGGTCAAAAGCAGCGCGTCGGCATCGCCCGCGCCCTCGCGATGCAACCGAAAATCATGCTGTTTGACGAAGTCACCTCCGCGCTTGACCCGGAACTCGTGGGCGAAGTTCTGGGTGTGCTGCGCAAGCTTGCACGCGAAACCGATATGACCATGCTGCTGGTCACCCACGAAATGCGCTTCGCACAAGAAATCTCCGACCGCGTAGCGTTCATGGACCACGGCCGCGTGCTGGAATTGGACAAACCAAGCACCATATTTACCGAGCCCCAGCACGCACGCACGCGTGAATTCCTAAACGCAGTCCTGGAATCCTGAGCGATTCAGAAAATCTAGACACCCAATAAGTCACCGAGAAATCGCTTTAGAACGCGAAGGGGACAAAGACTTCTTCCGCACCGACCTCCACGGTGGCGACAGCGGATTGTGCTGCGTTGATGCCGTCTGCCGTCCAGTTGGGGGCGGAGATCGCGATGAGGGTGTAGGCTCCGGGGGTGAGTGCGCGGAACCGTAATCGCCACGGCGCTTCGAGGATGCCACTCGCGGCAAGCGCTTGATCGAAGAGCGTTTGGAAGACGTTGAAGTTCATTGCGGGAACCTCTTGGTTGCCGGGGAGCAGGAGGACTACCGCGGCGGCGTTGGGCGTACCTTGCGTGACTTCGTAGGCGATGGTTCCGGTACCGGTGAGTTCGATGTCTTGTCGAATCGATTCGTTGACACCGAGGTCGTGGGTGAAGCGTTCATAGCCGTTTGCTCGCGATGGATATTGGATGTGCACGCGGCCGGCCGGTAGTCCGGTTGCGCGGTAATGCTGTTCGGCGTCGAGTCGCGCTTCGAACGAATACGACGCGCCGCCCGTCTCGACCGTGACCATCACGGAATACCCGAGCGGTGGATCGTTTGGATCGGCGACATGGCCTTCGACAACGCCTGCGCCCGTGGTCATGTTGAAATCAACGTTTATGGATTGGCCTTCTTGTATCACCGCAGGCACGGTCTGCACGAGTCGGCGACGGTAGTCGCCGTCGAGATTGAATGACGCACGCACGCGAACATTGCCTGGACGAACGCCTTTGAGGCTATATTCGCCTGCGGTATCCGCGCGGGTGAAGGATTCCGTGGCGTCGGGTTGCGAGGG
>BQJS01000459.1 GCA_021604825.1 Phycisphaerae bacterium
TTCGTTGCACCAGCACACTGCATTGCATGTGGCAAGCCAAGAATGTCACGACCGTATCGTTGATGTGCTGACCCGTACCGGTGCGAGAACCGATCGGATAACCGCTTCGAGTGAATCGCCGCTCCATTTGGCCGCTTACAATGACTCATGTGCCGATGCAATTGGCCTCTTGGTTCGAGTCGGAAAAATCGACCCCAGCGTTCGGAGCCGACTAACGGGAGACGCACCGCTCCATGCTGCCGCCAGTTCGCACGCGATGTCGGCGGTAAAGAAGCTACTTGAGTTGCAGGCAGACGTTAACACACAGAACCTAAGGGGCGAAACACCGCTCATCGTCGCAATTCAAAATACGTCATCGCGCCAAGAAGATCGAACGTGCGCGATGGTCGAATGCTTGCTGGCCGCCGGTGCTGACCAATCGTTGACAACCAATGATGGTAAGACGGCGCTTGCGATTGCGATAATTCGCGGATGGACGAAGGTGGCTCGATGCCTAGAGAGATCATCGGCGATCAAGTCCGAGCAGCCGCCACAAGAGGGCGACGTTCAGGAAAATGCTTCAGGATCGCCGTGACCTCAGCGTCCACATCGCCTAAAGAGCAACCGTCTTTCTTTGCAACGGTCGCCCGATGGGTCGTCTTCAAGCGTCGCATGTGCCAGACTATAAGCGCGGTGCGTAGCGAGTGTCGTTGTCATTCTGTGGCGGCTACCGATTCCCTTTGATCATAGATTCTTTGATGCGAATCGTGAGTCTGCTTGATTTTGTGTCGGGAACGTCGAGTGAGAAAGGCAGAACGCCTTTATTTTCTTGAATGCTGGCAATGAGGCTCGTAAAATCACCTTCCCAATCCATGTCAAATTCGCCGACGCCGGATTCGCCAACGCCCCTGTGGCTTAGGAAAAATGTTTTCTTCACGTCACCACGGAAGTGAAGTTCAAACGCTTTCATCACCGAAAGCACGTCAGACTGCGTGCGAGCATGAGTCACGATGACGCGCATGGTGCGTGGAGATTCCCAATTTCTCCAGGCGTCGTCGATGAGCTTGGCGACTGCGTGACGGGCCAGACGACTGAGTGGGTCTTGGCCATTCCTGAAGTCGGTTGCCTCGACGGACCCGCCAGCGTTGGCCAGTACGTCGCCATTGTCTAGTGACGTGATTTCAAACGTATATCGAAACCGCGGTGGTTTTGCGGACTCTTTTCGCCCGGAGCATTGAAGCAGTAAGTTGACAGAATCCATTTGGCTGATCGATTCGACGATTTTTGTATCGTTGAGAATGTCACCGTGGAGGCTGGCGCTCTTTACAATCGCCGACCTTACAAGTTCAGGCTTGACGACCATCATTCCATAATGATCCAACTCGCTCTGTAGCGCCACGCGCATCGTTTCAGTATCCAGCGCCTGTACAGCGATTCCTTTACTCGGTCCTTTAAGATATCGATAGTTCAAGTATGCGGCAGAGTTGCCGTTGGGCGCTTGCTTCTTGAGCCACTCGCCATACTCGCCTTCCAGATCCGCCTCTACGTGCGATCGATTGACCAACACCGCAATGCGCGGCCGCTGCTCACTGTCGTACTCGGCTTTGAACGTCTTAAGCAACTCGGCACGCCGCGGGTCATTTCGGTCTTCGAGGATCTCTCTTCGCGTCATCGATTCAGGATCACGCATTTTAGGTACAGTCGTCAATGATACTGTCAGCGTACCATCCGCTGTGTCCTCCAACTGCGGTAGCAGGCCACACGTTTCGGGGAGGATGCGATACATCGCGTTGTACAAGTCAATCGCGCTGCCCCGAAAGCGAATGTTCGCATCGATCGTCTCACGTCCGCGAATCAAGCCACCACCCCGCGCATTGAGCGATCTAAATGCCGAGTCTGCAGCAACCATCGCCTGCTTTATTTCCTGCACCTTCATGGGCGAAACATCCAGGAATTTCGCCTTGATCAGGTACCCGCGCCCCGAAGACTTCTCAAAATGCTGCTTCAGCATTGGCTTGATGGCTTCGCAGATATCAGCTGTGTAACCCCTAATGTGCATAGCGGATGTACCCGCTTCGATATCGAATGTGTCAGCACCCGCATTGAGTCCGCCCCCGGGTAGTTCAAGCGAAAGATTGACGCGAGCAAGCGGCTTGTCGCCATCACGCATCTCCTGAGAGTACACCCTGGCGTGGATAACAAGTGCGCCAGGAAGTTCCGTGAAAATACTCTCCATGGCTTCTTGATTGTCGTTGGCCGCGTAAGCCTTCATGAGTCGAGATTTCGATTCACCCAGCACTTCAGGCGTACTCACATCATCGATGCCCGCAGCACTCAGCTTCCCCGCAATGTTATTGGCGAGGCCGCTGGCAAATCCTGAGGGATCGTTACATGTCATCGCGCGATGCATGTACGGGATGGAATCCAACCCGCGTTCAATCACCCGCGATCTGCCGCTGTGCTCTTCTGCGGATTCGTCATCTGAAATCGTCGTCCCCGATTTTCTAGTTCGGCCGCCTGGCGTGGTGATGGCAACTTTTTGCCGAGCCCAATTATTTTCGACGCCCCGTTCAACTCCACAGAGAATGAAAATACTCGGAGCCCCTGCACTGTCCCAGAGATCG
>BQJS01000460.1 GCA_021604825.1 Phycisphaerae bacterium
GCCGGGGCATCACGACCAACCTCTTGAACCCCAAAGTCGCCGTGTTTTTCCTCGCGTTCCTCCCGCAGTTCGTTGCGCCGAATACGCAGCGGACTGTGATCCCATTCCTAATTCTGGGGGCGACCTTTATTTGCACGGGGACAGTCTGGTGTCTCATTGTCGCCGTTGCGGCAGCGCGTCTCAGCGCCCGTGCGCGGTCAAAACCCGCCATTTTGCGGTGGATTCGCCGCGTTGCAGGCGGTCTTTTCGTTGTTTTAGGCCTGAAACTGGCTTTTTCACGCTCGATCCTGGCCCCCGGCTGAGTTGTAACGCCTCCCTTTTTACGCCCCACTTATTTAAGGAAGTGAATGTTGCCTAATCGCATTCGTCCGTATATCCTGCGGGACCGGTCTGCGAATTGGCCGGGCTTTCATATAGTGCTGGGCACACGGGTGTCGCCGGGCGGGCGGCAAACTATAGGTGGTGAAATAATGACGAACCCTTCCTTCTATCGGCTCATCGCGATGGCGATGACGCTGGGATTCTGTGGCACTGGCATCGCCATTGCGCAAAACGGCGTGCTCAACGGCGAATGGCCGAGTTACAACGGTGACCGAGGCAGCACCAAGTACTCATCGCTCGATCAGGTTAACGCCGACAACGTCAGCGATCTGGAAGTTGCGTGGACGTGGACTTCGCCTGAAACGGCGCGCACGAAAGAAAACCCGCGGCTTGCGACCTTCGCGTTCGAATCAACCCCGATTGTTGTGGGCGGCGTCATGTATGTCTCCAGTTCGCACAGCGAAATCATTGCGATCAATCCAGAAACCGGCGAACAAATTTGGCATTACGATCCCAAGGCGTATGAAGCCGGCCGGCCGACCAATCTTGGTTTCGTCCATCGCGGCGTGACCCATTACAAAGACGGTGACTTCGAGCGCATCTACATTGCGACCGGTGATTCGCGGCTCATCTCCGTCGATGCGAAGACCGGTACACCGGATGCGAACTTTGGCGACGGTGGCGAAATCGATTTGACCAAAGGCCTTCGTCGTCCGGTGGACAAACGTCTCTATGCCGTGTCTTCACCCCCGGCCATCTGCCGCGGCGTAATCGCGGTTGGTTCCTCCATCATGGACGGCCCCATGCGAAAAGAAATGCCGCCGGGTGACGTGCGCGGATTTGACGTGCGCACCGGCGAAGTGAAGTGGACGTTCCAATCAATTCCGCAGCCCGGTGAATTCGGTCACGATACCTGGGAAGAAGACTCCTGGGAATACACCGGAAACGCCAACGTCTGGACGCTGATGAGTGCGGACGAAGACCTCGGCTACTTCTATCTTCCGTTCGGCACGCCGACCAATGACTGGTACGGCGGCCATCGTCCCGGCATGGGCCTGTTCGGCGAATCGCTCGTGTGCGTGGACGCCGAAACCGGTGAACGCGTTTGGCATTTCCAACATGTCCACCACGGCGTATGGGACTACGATCTCTGTGCGGCGCCCGCGTTGATGGACATCAACGTCGGCGGCAAAGACATCAAAGCGCTTGCCCAAATTACCAAGCAAGGCTTTTGCTGGGTGCTCGACCGCGAAACCGGTGAGGGCGTATGGCCGATTAACGAACACGAAGTTCCGCAGTCGACCGTACCGGGTGAAAAGACCTGGCCCACGCAGCCGTTCCCAACGAAACCCGCCCCGTATGAATTTCAAGGCGTGAAAGACGAGTACCTCATCGATTTCACACCGGAATTGCACGCCGCGGCAAAGAAAATTCTTGAGGACTACAACCACGGACCGTTGTATACACCGCCATCGATTGAAAAGCCCACGATCAACATGCCCGGTTGGGCTGGCGGCGGCAATTGGTTCGGCTGCGCATTCGACCCGGAATCCGACATCCTCTACATCCCGTGCTCGCGCGGTTCCATCACGCTAACCCTCAACAAGCCGGACCCGGCGCGGTCAAACCTCAACTACGTCGGCCAACAGGGCGGCGTCGCGGGGCCCGAAGGGTTGCCCTTGTGGAAACCGCCGTACACGCACGTCACCGCGATCGACATGAGCACCGGTGAACACATGTGGAAAATTCCAATTGGAGACGGTCCACGGGATCATCCCGCGTTGAAAGACATGGATTTGCCGCAACTCGGCGATGATGGGCGGCCATTCCCGTTGCTCACCAAGACGCTCTTGTTGATTGCACAGGGCTCCCGGGCCAAACAAATGTTCGCGTACGATAAAAAGACCGGCGAGGAACTTTGCCGGATTCCATTGCCCGGAACCCCGCAAGGCGCTTCGATGACCTACGAAGCCGGCGGAAAGCAGTACATCACCGTTACCGTCGGTGGCCGGGGCGAAGCATCGCAAGTCGTTGCATACGCACTGCCGAATTAGGGCCGGTTTTGACACGTAGCGAACGTAGGTTAAAATTGAGCGTTTAGAAGTAAATGTCGACCACGGAGAATAGAATCATGTATCGCACGATCCTTGGAATGGTTGCCGTCGCGCTTTTCGCCGTAGGAACGGCGGTCGCGCAACTGCCGCCGGACGCCGTTGAACTGGACAAGGTCAAAATTTCGGAGAAAATTAAGTCCGACGCATTTTGTCCCG
>BQJS01000461.1 GCA_021604825.1 Phycisphaerae bacterium
CTGTTGCGAACGTCTACAAAGAACTGGGTGGCTTCATGGCTCTATCGGGTATCAAGAATAAACTGCGGAATACGTTCGTCTACACGCTTTACAAGCGGCTCGGCTTGGACAAGTTCTTGTCGCCAAGCGGTTGGCAGACGACCAAGCGATGGGTTAAGGATTCGGTTACCGTCCCGCTGTTTCATCGGTCGCTTTGGCCCTTGCACAAGCGGCTTCGACGTCATTTGAAAGACCAGAGTGAAGAGTGGCCCCACATCAGTTACGCCTACGGGTACTTCTATCAACGTTGGGATCGAATAAAGGTGTCCGGCGCACGATCGACCGAGAAGCGCTTCAGAGACTATCAGTTGGATGAACTCCTGAAGCCGGACATGACCGTGCTGGATGTCGGTTGCAACGCTGGATTCTTGGCGATGGCCGTGGCGGAGAAGGTCAAACACGTGGACGCAGTCGAATACAACCCGTTTCAAGTGAGAATCGGTGAAGAAGTCCGCGATTTCCTGAAAATCGACAATGTCGACTTTTATCAAATGGACTTTCTGGAATTTGTGCCCACGAAGAAGTACGACCTGATCATGTCGTTCGCCAATCACAAGACGCTGGACGGGAACATGGCGCCTCAGTTGCGGAAATATTTCCTGAACTTATATGACATGCTGGTGGACGACGGAATATTGTTGTTTGAATCGCATCAGTTCGACAATCACGACCCGGAATTTCACGAATGTATCGCCGGTTTGACCACCCACTATTCCACGCGTCGCAAACTTGAAATCCCCGAAACAAAAGACGACGTTGATCGCATTTTCTATGTCTTCGACAAACATCCTGTCGCGTAATCGCGCGCGCGCGATTTCAGGCATGTCCTGTGCACCGTGTCAAACGCATCCGGACGTCGGATGACAGGTCGTTCGATCATTCGAAATTCGCTTGCGGTGAGTTTCGGATCCATATTCTCCGTGTTCACGGCGCTCGGCGCGACGGTATTGATCGCCGGAACGTACGGACTGAGTGCCGAAGCGGATGCCTATTTCGTCGCCATTATCCTGTCCAACCTGGCGAACATGATCCTGCAATCCAGTGTGAGTCCTGTGTTGGTCCCCGCCATCTCACAAGCCAATTTCAAAGGCGCGCACATCGCTGGCGACCGGTTGATGCAGACCTTGCTTTCTCTTGGGCTTGCGGTGGGTCTGGTCCTCTTTACAATCCTTTCGCTTGGCGCGGCACCGATCATCGAGTTGTTGGCACCGGGTTTCGACGAAGAAACGTCGCAGATCGCCACCCAATTATTCCGTTACGCCTGCGTTGGGATCGCATTGGCGTTTCCGAGCGAAGTGCTCCGATCGTACCTCAATACCAAAGGCGCATTCGGTTGGCCTGCGGCCGCGGAGGCGTTACGCACGGGCAGCATCATCGTGTCCATCGTTGTGCTGTCCGCCGGATGGGGGATCCGGGCCGCCATCATCGGCTTCGCCCTCGGGCACATCTTACAGTTCGCTGTATTACTGGTGCTGGCCATCGCGATGGGGTTGAAACCAAAAGTCGCGTTCGACATCCGCGATCCACATCTCCGTTCCTTCTTGCATCAATTGCGCTATCCCATCATGGGTGTATCGTTTATCACGGCCCCGTTTCTCCTCCAGCGCTTTCTGCTGTCCATGCTGGAACCCGGTACCCTCGCGATGTTTTCGCTGGCACAACAGATCATGTTCATGTTGCTCGCGTTGACCCTCAAAGGCGTGAGTACGGCCACCCACCCGGTGGTGTCTCGCCACGCCGCTGAAAATGATGCGGACTCCATGAACGACACGCTCGTGCGAGGCTTAAAGCTCAGCGCGTTGCTGGGTTGCACGGCATTCGCATTCGCCGCCATATTGAATTGGGATGCATTCGCGCTTATTGGTGGCTTCCGATCGTTCACCAACGAGGACGCCGTCGCGATCTCGTTCATCTTCCTCGTACTGAGCTCAGCCCTACCGGTCAACGGCCTCGCGCAGATTTTGCGTTTGCCGCTCTACGCGCAGAACAATGCCCGCGTCCCCGCGTGGCACATGGTGGTCATGGGGATCATTCACGTGCTCGCCCAGTTGGCCTTGTTCCGGTTTTACGGTGTGTTCGGAATCGCGGTCGCACAAGCCGGAAGCGTTTGGTCCATCGTCATCACGTGTTTCTTTCTCTTGCCCGCCGGATCCAAGAGTGTCGTACCGCGGTCCGCGCCTACATTGGTGAAAATCGTCCTGGCGTGCCTGATCTTCGGGTTCCTCGCGTATCGGATCCAACCGGCTCTCTCGCCGCTTTCTCATGACTCCGGCATCCTCGTGCGATTGGTGTGGATGTCCGCGCTGACCGGGGCAACCACGGTCATCGCATTGATCGTTTTCCGGCTATGTATAATGGCCGACTACGAAGACGTATTTGGCGTACGCGATTACAAAGCGTTGATAGCACGAATCGCGGCCCGGTTTGTTCGGCCCACAGCCTAATCGAATGAGAGAGGCTCCCCATGGAACGCGATGAATCACAGCGAAGACTATCCCGCGTCCTGTCCAATCTCTTGTTATCAGTGTTCTCTTTTCTGACGCTG
>BQJS01000462.1 GCA_021604825.1 Phycisphaerae bacterium
CCAATCCCCACCGGTTTGCTGAACCACCAGTTGTAATCAATATTGGTATTGGTCGCCTCGATCTCGCCTTCGGCCGTGATTGCGCCCCCGGCCAACGTTGCGGTTGCATTGACCGTTACCGCCCCTGCGACGTCGGTGTATTGGATGGCGGTGGCAAGTGCCGTACGTTCCGCATGGACCAAGGTCCCGCTCACGGTCGCGGTACCGGTTTCGTCCTCAATGGAGTAGCTGGCCCGGGCGACAAACGGTTCGTCGAAGATTTCCGCGTTCACCGGATCGATACTCAACGTATTGTTGGTGAGATTGACGCTTCCGGAGAGGCGATCCGCATAGATGCCGCTTTCCTCGTGCCGTACCGCCCCATCGCGAATCGACGCGCTGAACACCGGTGATTCCGTTTCCGAGTCCCAGCCCGCTTCGATCCCCGAGAGCTCAAGGTGCCCTTCCGGGTAGCGATCGTCATTCGGTTTGAATGACACCGTCGCGCCGGGTGCGCGTCCGGTTGCCGCAACTTGAAATGCGGCCGTCGTGCCGGTTACGGAGACGGAGAATTCTTCCGGTTGCTCGAACGCGATATCGATTGTGCCGTGTTCGTGAATGCTTTCCGGGAGGTAATGCTTTAGCGCCGCTTGGAGCGGCAGTTCGGTCGCGTCCAGATGCAGTTCAATGCCGTGCGTTTCACCCGCGAACTGGAGTTGCCCAGTGAGCTTCGCACGCAACTCGTCCGAATCCAGCGTCGCGGTCCGAATGGACAACGCTTTGGTCCGTTTATCGTAGCGTGCGTATGCCGCGATGCTCCCCGCCATCGCCCCCAAAAACGCGGGCTGATTTCGAACCGTGATGTCTTGAAAGCCCGACTCAAGTGCAATCGTGAGCGTATCATCCGGAAATGCATCGATTGTTATCGACGGATTGATACGGCCGGATTCGGCGAAGTGATGTTCTTCCGGAAGAAACGCGTTTACATCGCTCGCGGTGAGCGCGCCGATTTTGAACTTACCCTTGAAATCGTCGGACGCCGTGTACTGAATTCGGCCTTCGATGGACTTCCCCGACTTTTGGTCGTAGTTGCCTGCGATCGTCGCGATTAAGCCGCCGCCGTCTTGACCATGCACGATCGTACCCGCGATATCGCTGATCTCCATGCCCGCGCTATTGCGAATGCCGTCGACGACCAACGTGCAGCGTTCCAATGAGACATTGCCCGGAAGCCAATCGAGCCAAGCGTCGGAATCGAATTCTTCCTCCGAATCAACGCGATTCGTCATGTCCACGCGGACCACGGCGTCGACAACATCGAAATGGGAAACGATACGCGCGTTCTCAAACCATGCGAACGGGTTCAGTACGGCTACGACGCTGGGTACGGTCGTATCGATCTGAATTCCGTTTTCAGTTTCGTAGGCGAGCGCAATGTCATCGAATCGCACACTGCGAAAACCCGCGATGCGCGCCGCCCCGATTCTGACGGAAGCATCGGTGCGTTCTTCGATGAACTGGAGGACTTGGGTGTTCAGGTCATCCACTTCCCGCGAGACGTACAGGAAGGCGGCAGTCGCCCCGGCGGCCATAAGAAAAAGCACTCCGGCCCAGGCGCCCGGAGTGCGAGTACGTAAAGTGGTGGCGTCGTGCGCCGGTTCCGGGGTGGTTTGAACCACGGTCATCATGTGCGCTCAGCCGTCCCTACCCGGAGGTCGTCCGAACTAGGTTTCCTCCGGATCGTTGGCATCAGCGGATTCTTCGACGGGTTTGTTGAACCAATCGAGGCCTTTGGCGGCCAACACCTTGGCTTTGACCGTCTCAAAGAATTCGGGGTTCTCACGCATGTATTGGCGCGTGTTTTCGCGTCCTTGCCCGAGATTGTCGCCTTCATACGAGAACCAAGCACCGCTTTTCGCAATGACTTTTTCCTCGATCGCCAAATCCAACAGATCGCCTTCCTTCGAGATACCCTCGGAGAACATGAGATCGAATTCCGCAATGCGGAATGGGGGACTCACTTTATTCTTCACGATTTTCGCACGCACGCGATTGCCAACGTGGACTTCTTTGTCCTTAATGCTGGCGATCCGCCGAACGTCGATGCGTAAGCTCGAATAAAACTTGAGCGCACGTCCACCCGTGGTGGTCTCCGGGCTGCCGAACATCACGCCAATTTTTTCGCGGATTTGATTGATGAAAATAACAATCGTATTGGAACGGCTAATGGATGACGTAAGTTTTCGGAGCGCTTGCGACATCAGCCGCGCCTGCAACCCCATGTGCGAGTCACCCATGTCCCCTTCGACTTCCGCCTTCGGGACCATCGCCGCCACCGAATCGATCACTATGATGTCGACCGCGTTGCTGCGGACCAATGTCTCGCAGATCTCCAGCGCCTGCTCCGCCGTATCCGGCTGAGACACCAGTAAGTTGTCGATGTCCACGCCGATCTTCGTCGCAAACGTCGGGTCGAGCGCATGTTCCGCGTCGATGAAGCAGGCAATCCCGCCGGTTTTCTGCGCGTTGGCAACGACCGTTAATGCCAGGGTTGTTTTCCCGGACGATTCCGGACCGAAGATTTCAATGACACGGCCGCGCGGCA
>BQJS01000463.1 GCA_021604825.1 Phycisphaerae bacterium
GTATGGGTGAGTGAATTGGAACGAGTCAAGACGCGCGCCAAACCGCGAATACTACGATCGGTCAGACGGTTTTAGATCCCGGAAAGTTGTTCGAGTTTTCCGGTACTGTCGCCGAGGAACTCGGTGGGAATGCCCATGCGGTCGAGCATGCTGAGGTAGAGGTTGTTCATCGGCGTTTTTTCGGGGAACGCGATGTGACGGCCGGTTTTAATGGTACCGCCTCCGCCGCCGGCCAAGATGATGGGCAAGTTGTCGTGATTGTGACGGTTGCCATCGCCAATGCCGCTACCGAACGTAATCATTGAATGGTCGAGTAATGTGCCGTCCCCGTCTTCGACACTGTCGAGCTTGTCGAGGAAGTAGGCGAATTGGTTCACATGGTATTCATTAATTTTGCGCACGTCTTCAATTTTGGCTTCGTCGCCGAGGTGGTGCGTCAACTCGTGATGGCCATTCGATATGCCCAGTTCCTTGTACGTGCGATTGCTGCCTTCGTTTCCGAGCATAAACGTGATGATTCGGGTTTGATCGGTCTGAAACGCCAAGACTTGAAGGTCGAACATGAGCCGAACGTACTCGGAATACTCTTTGGGTACACCTTCGGGAATGTCGATATCGTCCGCCACGGTAACGTCGCCATGTTCATTGGCAAATTCGATTTGTTGTTCGATGTTCCGCACGGCGTACAAGTACTCGTCGACTTTACGCCGGTCGGCTTCGCCCAATTTGCGTTGTAGGCGGTGCGTATCTTCCAGCACGTAATCGAGAATGCTCCCGCGTCGCGCGCGTTTTGCCGCGGCGACGGCGGGATCGGTGTCGCTGTCCGCGCGGCCAAAGAGCCGTTCGAAGACTGCACGCGGATTGTGTTCGGGCGGGTTGGGGGTGGTTTCGGTGCGCCACGAAATGCTGTTGCTGTATGCGCAACTGTATCCGCTATCACAATCGCCCGCGAGTTTGCCGCGGTTACACGAGAGTTCGAGCGACGCAAGCCGGGTGCGGTGGCCAAGGTGTTCTGAGGCCACTTGGTCCATGGATATACCGTTCTTGATGTCGGCCCCGGCGGTTTTTCGTGGATGAACCCCGGTCAGAAATGTAGCGGCCGCACGTGCGTGATCGCCGCCGCCATCGCCTAACGCTTGGGCATTGTGTTGATTCAATCCGCTCAGAACCAGAACCCGTTCACGGTGCGATTCGAGCCCCTTTAAGAGGCGGGGTATTTCGTAGTCGATCCCCTCCGCCGTGGGAATCCAATCTTCGATAACCACCCCGTTGGGAATGTATGCGACCGCCATTCGCATGGGTGCGCGGCCGGTCGCGGTTCGAGCGGGCGCCGCCATTGCGGGGCTCATGGCGTCGAGAAACGGCAAGGCAACCGCCGCGCCGACGCCTTTCAGAAACGTTCGCCGTGGTAACGACTTTCGTGTAATAAAGTTGCTCACGTTTATTCGCCCCTGCGTTTTTGAAACGGCAAGCTCTCGGCGATACCCAGCACCAGGCTGGAAAACCGGTAGTCGTTTTGTTTCATTTGGTCACAAATTTCGTAGACCGCCAGTTTATCATATCGTTCCAACCCACGTCCTAGCGCGTAAATCATCATTTTTTCGACGAGACACCGCACGAAATCTTCGCGATAACCGACCATAAGATCGCGCAATTCAGCGGGATTGGTAAATCGTTCGCCGGACGGCAATTCGCCTGAACTGTCAATGGGATCGCCCGATTGCGTCTCACGCCACCGGCCGATGGGGTCGTAATTTTCGAGGCCGAATCCCAGGGGATCCATGCGCGAATGGCACGACGCACATCCTGGGTCCGCCCGGTGCTGTTCGAGTTGGGCGCGCAGGCTTTGGGCCGTTTCCGCGTGATTCTCATCCAGGGATGGCACATTGGGCGGTGGGGGTGGCGGCGGCGCGCCGAGGAGATTTTGGAGCACCCACTTACCGCGCAAGACGGGCGACGTGCGTGTGGGGAAGGACGTGAGGGTCAAAATGCTTGCGTGCGCGAGTAGACCACCGCGCTGAATACCGGCGAGTGGCACGCGACGCATCGCGGGACCATCCACATCGTCAATGCCGTAGTGTTCCGCGAGTTGTTCGTTAAGGAACGTGAAATCCGCGTCGAGAAACCGCAACACACTCAAGTCGTCGTGGACGATTGCGGTAAACAACATTTCCGTTTCATCGCGCATGGCTTCACGTAGACCATCATCAAATTCCGGAAAGCGATCCGAATCCGGTTGGACGACCATGATGTTTCGGAGTTCCAACCATTGGCCTGCGAAGTTTCGGGCCAACGCATCGGCGCGCGGATCGCGCAACATTCGGGCGACTTCCGATGCCAGCACGCTGTCGATGCTCAGCCGGCCTTCTTTGGCCAAGCGGAACAGCCGTTCATCGGGCATGCTGGACCAGAGAAAATACGAAAGGCGCGACGCTAAGTCGAAGTCATCGATGTCCCGCACGGATGCGGAAAAGACGCTGGGACGGGGCTGTTCGATGCGGAACAGGAAATGGGGCGACACCAGTACGGCTTGGATCACCTGTTCCATAGCTTCGTGAAATTCGGCGCCATCGTCGCGTGCA
>BQJS01000464.1 GCA_021604825.1 Phycisphaerae bacterium
CCTGAGGGCCTACAAGTTCTACTATGGCTTGTCCGAGAACGACATGCCTAACGTCGTTCGCGTCGACAACCCCGGCCTCAGCTCCTATGTAATCGACAACCTGCCACCGAACACGTACTACTTCGTTACAACGGTGGTAAACTCGGAAGAGGTTGAGAGCGACTTTTCAAACGTTGCCTCATTCGACCTTACCGGCAACTGATTGAAGCCCGCGTGATTGGTTGACGAGCATAGTTTTAACGGCAAACGCGGGCGAGATGTTTTACATAACGCTAGTGTAATCGCCGCCAAAACTATGTCCTTGCAATCGAACATGATGTTCTTCTCTCGCAGCCCGGCAATTGTTGCCGCGATTCTGCTGGGTGCGTGTGGCGGATCTGGCAGCACAACGACCTCGGTTGCGCCGACGGGCAATCGCGCTCCCAGCATTTCCGGGAATCCACCGGATTCGGTCGTCGTAGGCGATTCCTATGCATTCACACCACAGTCGGCGGATGCAGACGGCGACACGTTGCAATTTAGCGTCCAAAACCTGCCCGGCTGGACGAATTTTAATGACGTAACGGGGACCATAGCCGGCACACCGACGATGGCTGACATCGCAACGTATTCCGACATCGTTGTATCGGTCAGCGATGGCATGCAAACGTCTTCGATGCCCGCGTTCAGTATTGATGTCACTCAGGTAGGTACGGCATCCACGATGTTGAGCTGGACTGCGCCAACACAGAATAATGATGGCTCACCGCTGACAGATCTGGCCGGCTACATCATTTTCTACGGCCCGTCGTCGCGAAATTACACGAACGAGCTGCGTATCGATAATCCTGGCATGACGAGTGTTGTCGTCGACGGGCTGGCCCCCGGTACTTACTACTTTGCAGCCAAGGCCTTCAACTCGGCCAGTGTCGAAAGCGACTACACCGGCGAAGTCAGCAAGACTTTGACCGGTAATTGATTTGCCAAACAGGATCAGGCACATGTCAGGCGGTGATGAAACTGACGGCGCAAACGCGTAGCAGTACGAGGCTAGCGCAATCGCTTCCAGGATGAACTTGCAATCGCTGTTCGAGAAGCATCGCGATCGTCCGTGGCTCTTTCTGCGAAACCTCGGCAACTGGGGCGATATATTGTTATTCAAAGGTGCCGAGACACTCGCAACACGTGCTGGCGTCAAGTGGACATCGTACGAAACACCGGAATTTGAAAAACTCGACGTTACGGCGGATCACTGCGTCTATCTGCAAGGTGGTGGCGGGTTCAACGAATGGAGCAGTGGCCGGGCGTTCATTAATCTGCAACTGGCCGCTTCGAGCCCAGCGCACCTCGTAGTGCAAGGGCCGATGTCAATTGGTGGCGATCCCGGGTGGTTACGTCAACGCCTCACCGATTGCCTGGGCACGATCAATTGCAAGAACCTCAAACTCCTGGCGCGCGAGCAGCATACTTTTGACGTTGTTCGCGATTTCGATTTGCAGTCGCAAGGTGTGGACCTGCATACGGAACAGGATACGGCACTGTCGTTTTCGACACGCGAGTTACTCGCGCTCGCCGAACTGGAAACGATGCCAGGCGGAAATTACGACCTTATTGTCGTACGTGAAGATCCGGAACAACCGCTGCACGGGGGAGAAGCTCCGTACGCTGGTTCGTTGCGAAGCACTGTCGTGCTGGACCCCGCCTACGAGGCCGTGAGCTTTCGGCACTGGATGCGTATCCACCTGTGTGCGCGATCGATCGTAACTAACAGGCTGCACTCATCCATTGTCGGCTACCTCGCTGGCAAACCCGTTTCACTTGGACCAGGGTCGTACCACAAGAACCGCTCGGTCTGGGAATTCAGTCTCAGGGGAAAAGGGCCTGTTTGGGTCAATGAATTGCCAGCGACAAGGCCCGTATGGAACAGACTTCCGGAGCGACTGAGGGACAGCGTTAAATTGCGCCGCGCCCGTTTGTGGTTTAACCGGGTGCCAACTGACTAACTGGCGCGAAGCCGGCTTGCGGCGATCCAGCGTCGCGCCTGGCGAAAGATGGAACGTTCAGCGCCGGTCGGTCGGCCAGCAAGATACCAGCTACCTGAGATGACCGCAGCATACGCGAACATGCCGATGCCGATCGCCGCAAGAAGCGTCGCTACATTGGCCTCTGTTGCCTGTTCGACGAATAGTCGCACCGTGTAATACATGACCAGCACCGACAGTCCCGGCCGCCAGACAATACCGAGAAGTGCCGAGAATCGCATGTCGAGCAAACGGCAAACGACAACCAGGGTGAGGGGCGACGTAACCGCTGTCGTCATAAGGAACGACCAGGCCGCGCCCATGACACCAATGGTCGTGCACAGGTACCAGGCGCTGGGCAGGAGTATCGAGAGGCTTAGTACCTGCAAGTAAGTCATCCAGTAGGGACGTCCCATCGCATTGAATAACGGCCCAACGTTGGTCAACAGGCAGCCGATGCCACCATACAGCGCAAGCAGGTGAACCAGCGGAATTATGTGCACCCACTTTTCACCCAGCACCACCGGCACAACCAGGTCTGCCACGGCTGCAATACCGATCGCGGCCGGCAATGCCAC
>BQJS01000465.1 GCA_021604825.1 Phycisphaerae bacterium
CTGTTTCTTGCCCTCGCTACCGACGGATATCGCGGAGAAATTCGCAGGCCGATCGATGGAATGGGCGATGTCGCAAACGCGCTGGGCACCCCCGGGGCAATCCTTGCCGGGGTCTTGGGCCTACTGCTGGGGGCTTCGGCGCACGTCCTCTACTGCGTGGGCGGCGTTTGGGGCGTCACCCTGCTGCGGCATAAGCCGCTGGATCGAATCGCCGCGCGGGTATCGGGCACCTGCCTCATTGCATGGTCGCTCGCCGCACTACTCCACTTGGATTTCCGGTACCTCGCAAACGGCGAAGCAATTGGCGGCATTCTGGGCAGCTTCATGGCATCACCCCTCGAAAACAATCTCGGCATTGCCGGCGCCAACGTCGTTGCGATCACCACGGCGATCGCCGGCCTGTTGATGGCAACCGATCTGCTGTTCATGCGTTTATTCGACCGTCTTCGTTCTCAAACACTCATTACCCTCGCCATCACCGCCCACTTCCTGAGCCTGGGCTGGCAAATCATAAAAGACGCGCGAAACCACAAACGATTCGTTCGCCCAGCAGCGGTCGAACCCGAGGAATCAAGCTTTCCGAAAATCACGCCGCGGCGCGATTTCACACCGATTCAAGCCGTACGCAACTGGCTGCAACCCGCGGAATCGACGGAACAAGCGGTGGGCGGCGGAATTCGTATTCATGCCCACGGCGATCGCGCCAACGACAACTCCCCCTTCGACGATGTACCCACGATGGAGGTCGATGACGATACGGGTTGGGACGAAGAAGACACGATGGTGTACGCCGAGGAATCGGACGTGTCGGATTTCGAGTCCCGTGAAACCGCGGCGATCGAAACGGAAGTGGCGGATGTGATGGACGCATTCGAACTCCCGGTGGAAGCGCCCGCGCCCGCCATCGAACGGAAGCCGAGATTGCCGCGCCGGGTGGTTAAAGAAGTCGATGAACTCCCGGAGGATTACAAATATCCGCGCCGGTTTAAGCGCCCGTCAATTGACATGTTCGAGGAAGCCGACGTTCCGGAAACGGACGATTGGACCGAGTACTTGATCGACACCAGCCGATTGCTCGAAGAGACACTCAACACCTTCGGAATCGAAGCGCGGGTAACGGACGTGCGCCGCGGTCCGGCGATTACGCGCTTCGAACTTGAGCCGGCGCCCGGTATCAAGGTGAGCCGATTCCAAGCGCTTGCCGATGATATCGCATTGGCGTTGAAAGCGTACCGCGTGCGCGTCGAAGCGCCGATCCCGGGTAAAGGGCGCGTCGGCATCGAAGTACCGAACAAAGATCGCGATGCCGTCGTGATTCGCGAATTGCTCGAAACGCGATCGTTTCAACGGGGCAAAGGCGCCCTTAACCTTGCGCTCGGAAAAGATATTGAAGGCGAATGCGTCGTCGCTGACCTGGCGACCATGCCCCACATGTTGGTCGCGGGGGCAACCGGCGCGGGTAAAACGGTCTGTGTAAAGACCTTGTTGGCCAGCCTGCTCATCAGCAAAACGCCCGACGAACTGCAACTGATGCTCATCGACCCGAAGATGGTCGAGTTGTCCATTTTTGACGATATCCCCCACCTCATCACCCCAGTCGTCACCGACGCGAAAAAGGCCGCCGCATCCATCAATTGGTTAATCGTCGAGATGGAAGAGCGCTATCGCTTGTTTGCCCATCTGCGGGTTCGGAATATCGAGGTCTACAATCAAAGCGTCGACAACGGCGAAATTGAGATGGTCGGCGAAGAAGACGACGAATCCGCGTCCGTCGAATCCATCCGAAAATTGCCGTATATCGTCTGTATTATTGACGAACTCGCAGATTTAATGATGTTGGCCCGCGCCGAAGTCGAAGACGGGATCGCGCGACTCGCCCAACTCGCCCGCGCCGTCGGCATCCACCTCATCATCGCCACACAGCGCCCGTCGGTGGATGTATTGACCGGCGTCATCAAGGCAAATTTCCCGACGCGGGTCTCTTTCCAAGTCTCGTCGCGCGTCGATTCGCGGTGCATTTTAGATGAAATCGGTGCAGAACGCTTGATCGGATTGGGTGATATGTTGTATCTTCCTGCTGGGCAGGGGAAGCCCACCCGGATTCAGGGGGCGTTCGTCAGCGACGACGAAATGAATCGACTCGTGTCGTACCTTAAGACACAGGCACCACCGCAATACCGCGACGAGATTGCCAATTTCGGCAAGTCGAAGGAGGGGGCGCTAGACCTCACCGATCAGGACGATGAATTGTTCGATGATGCCGTTCGCATCGTGATGGAATCGGGGCAAGCCTCAATTTCTATGGTGCAGAGAAGGCTTCGGGTGGGGTATACTAGGGCCGCTAGGTTGATAGACATGATGGAACTCAAGGGTATTGTGGGGCCCCATATTGGGAGCAAAGCCCGTGAGATTCTAGTGACCCGACCCGCAAATGATGAGGTGGCATGAGCCAGGTTCACTTTCCCGGTAATGAACTGCAAGAACGGCGTGAGACGCTCGGACTCTCCTTCGCCGATGTTCATGAAATAACGCACGTGCCGGTTGCCTACCTGCGCGCGCTTGAA
>BQJS01000466.1 GCA_021604825.1 Phycisphaerae bacterium
TTTCAATGTGCTCGACCACCAAATCCGTCCCACGATGATGGTTCACAAACGGCGCCATGCGCGAGTTGTACATCGTATCGGTGAGGTCGCGCATCAACAGCACGTTCTTGCCGTTCTTCACATTCGCGCGGATGGAAAACGGCCGGCCCAGCACGCACATGTTCGTGTGCACACCCATCACAATGACGTTGTCCCGGCCCGCGTGTTCGAGCACGTTGAACACTTCTTGCCCGTTGTCGCTGATCACATCGGAATCATCGATCCGAATCGTGTCGATCTGCCGTGTCCACACACTGGCGTTCACATTCGGGCACTGCGGCCGGCAATCGCACCCGCCGTCCGAATCGTCGATGGGCAAATCGCCTTCCACGTCGCGGTCGAGATGTTTCCACGAATCGTCGTTCGGCATGTCGGCATGCGGCGCATGCTTCGCCCGCTCACGGGCCGACGTTCCTTCATAAAACTCCATCGTGCTGCTCGGCGCATGAATGATAAGCACCCCGCGCTCACGGGCCGCTTCCACCACCGCGTTCATTCGCGGCGCCATCTCCGCCACCCGCCGTGTCGCGCCTTCACACCAATGCTTGTCCCACATGTCGCAAATGACAATCGCGGTCTTCTTCGGATCGAGGTCCGTCGGAGTCTGCTGCAGTTGATACGCGCCGTCGTCTTGCTTAACGCGATTCTGCGTCAGGAGGTGGAGAGGATCTCCGGCGTATGCCGTTGTGGCAATTAGTAATGAAAACAATGCAATAAATTGACGCACAGAATTGCTCCTTAAGAACTTTAATCGAAGGGGAAACCGATAGTCTAAATTTACGACCATTTCGTATTGATCAGTATATCCGACGAAATCTCAGACTATATTAGTCCAGGACGGCCGCATAGTTCTCGAATAATTCTCTTACGCCCTCACGATCTATGTCATCACCCAAATTGTCGAGGTCGACATTCGATGGGTTTGCCCCTGACGCTAGTAAGCGCTCTATGACGGCGATGTGCCCGGACGCCGCAGCAATTTGCAGTGGCGTCATTCCGTTGCAAATAGGATCGACGTTCGCACCGTGATCGATGAGTATTTCGACGATCTTAACGTTACCGTGCACCGCAGCTTGAAACAGGGGGGTGTGGTCGGTCGAATCACGAAGATTCGGATCTCCACCTTGATTCAATAGATACTCAACCGCTTCGGGGTTGTCAGCGCCGCTTACCCGGCGCAGCAAACTCACACCCTTAGTTGACAGTCCGTCGGGAGAGAGTTTTCGTTCGCGATAGTACCGTCTGAACCAGTGTGTTTTGTCTGGGCCGAGCGAGCTAATTTCCGCTGCGACTTCGTATTGATATCCTGGCGACTCGCGCCCGTATGCAATGTTATAAATTCGATCTAGTCGATCGACTTCTTCTTGATAGCCATGCCATTCGATTGTTTCAGGGTCCACCTTGTCGGCGGCGCGTGCGTCTGAACTTTGCCCAGTACATGCAATTGAGCACGCCAAAAGTGGGGTCATGGCTAAGAGACCAAACGCGCGTCTTCTGAATGCAACTTGGGTTTTGTGCTGTGAGAGCATTCTTCCCTCATCTAATCCAGCCGAAAATGGCAGAATGGAGAGTTCCGTAGGTATCTCCTTGGTGCCTTCGTGTCTTGGTGGTAAGAAATGGTTCTCGCCGATTAAGCGATGATCTGGTGAATCGGTTCCGCGCCTTCGACGCCGACGAGCTTTTGATCCAGCCCGCTGTAAAAATACGTTAAGCCGTTCGGATCGAGGCCCATTTGTTGCAGGATGGTTGCGTGCAAATGTTTGACGTGCAGCCGGTCCGCAACCGCTTGGCTGCCGAGTTCGTCGGTCTCACCAACCGTGACCCCGCCCTTGAGTCCGCCCCCGGCCATCCACATCGTAAAGCCCATCGAGTTGTGGTCGCGCCCGGTTCCCTTTTCGTATTCCGCGGTCGGTTGACGGCCGAATTCGCCGCCCCACACCACCAGGGTTTCGTCGAGTAAGCCACGCTGTTTCAAGTCCTTCAACAACCCGGCGATCGGTTTGTCGGTATTGCCCGCGTGGTAGTCGTGGTTCTTCTTGAGATCGCCGTGGGCATCCCAGTTGTCGTCATTGTGCGAGCCGCCCGAGTAAATCTGAATGAACCGGACGCCACGCTCGACCAGTCGCCGGGCGAGCAAGCATTTGCGCCCAAAGTCTTCGGTCCGATCTTCGTCGAGACCGTACAATTTCTTGACGTGCTCCGATTCCGTGTCGACGTCCACCGCCTCGGGCGCCGTGGTCTGCATCCGATACGCCAATTCGTAACTCGATATCCGCGCGGCCAACTCGGTGTTATCGACGCGGTCCGCGAGGTGTTCGCCATTGAAATGGTTGAGGTGTTCGAGGATCGTCCGCTGTTCCGCGTCCGTCATATCGCCATACGGCTTGAGGTTCATGATCGGATCGCCCTTCGGACGAAAGACCGTCGCCTGGTAGTGCGCGGGCATGTAGCCGCAGCTCCAATTCTTCGCGCCGCTAATCGGGCCGCCGGTCTTGTCGAGCATGACCACATAGCCCGG
>BQJS01000467.1 GCA_021604825.1 Phycisphaerae bacterium
GTTTCAGACACAATTCGCCAATGCGCAGCAGCTCTTCTTCGGACCAGACATTGCCGGTCGGGTTTTGTGGATTGCACAACAACAAGGTTTGCGTGTCATGCGTCATGCGCGCTTCGAAATCATCCCAATCAATTGAATACTTGCCATTCTCGAAGATCATTTCGCTTTCGTTTGCGATCGTCTGCGTGTGTTTGACATCGGAGTAGAAGCCGTTATAAGTCGGCGTCATCATCAGGATCTTGCTCATGGGCGGCGAGAACGTCTTCATCGACGCGATCAGTCCGGGATGCACGCCGGTCGCAATAACCAGGGACGTGGGATCGACTTCAAGGCCGTAGCGCTCGGCGTTCCACTCCGCAATAGTCTCGCGAAAAGATGCCATGCCCTCGGCGCTGAAGTAGCCCCAGTTTTCATGGCGCATCCTTTCTGCCATTGCCTCGCCTATACACGGTGCTGCCCGGAAGTCGGTGTCGGCGATACCCATGCCGATCTTAACCTTGTCACCGAAAGCGGCAACCTGGCTGTCAAACTTGACGCTGTCGGTGCCGAAGCGGTTGTACACGCTGTCAAAGTCGTACCTGCCGTTGACGAGGTAGGGTTTGCTGTCTGGAGATGCGGCTGACGCCGCGCTGCCGGTTCCAACCGCACCGGCAGCCAGAGCCGTCATTCCGGCGCTTTTAAGGAAAGTCCTTCTGTTCAGTCCGACGATCTTTGACATGCCATTTCCCCCGCTGATTGAACCTGAATTAATTCTCGTGACAGCATAGACTTTATGCAATGCTTGCGCAAAAGCATTGCCACAAAATGTTAAATTCCTGTCAATAAATCCCTGGTTTCGCTTGCGCGCCCCCATGATTATCTCGTTATGCGCGCCGTACTCGTAGACCGGCAGAGGATGTTTGGTGAAACCAGTCCGCGGCTTACGGATAGAGCATCGCGGGAAGAAATCTGGCGCTGCCTGCAGAACGGGACGTTCCAGGTGTACTCAACTGACCATGCACCCTGGCGATTCGATGAACATCGATCGTCATGCACGCGAATTGCCCCTGGATGTTTCCGTTGACGATTCGGTGAACCATTCCGGCACGCTCGATAAGACTGTCGCGCAGGGCAGTCGGCTTGGCGATGAACGGGGAGTTGATGTGCTTGTATCAGGATGTGCAGGCATGGTTGCCCACAAAAAACCCGCAGCACGGGCGCTGCGGGTTCCGGTTATCGAGCCAGTCGAGACGGCCGTAGAAGCCGCACTCGACTCGAGTTCCTGATTACACCTTGTTGACCGCGTCAGCGAGGTGTTCCAACGCTTCTTTGACGACCTTTCTCGACGAACCTGCATTGAAACGCATGTGGCCTGCGCCACCCTTGCCGCTTTTGGAACCATGATCCATGTAGACACCCGAATTCATAACCAGCCAGTCCTGAAAGTACAGTTCGGCGTCCGTGTTCTCTGCCGCCGCTTTGTCGGCGGCACCAATCGACTCCATCGTCTTGCCGAAATCGAGCCACGACAGAAAGGTACCTTCGGGTCGGTTGTAGCCTACCGTAGGCATGCGATCAGCGACAAATGCTTCAACGAATTTATGATTGTCGTCGATGTAGGCGAGCAAGTTATCGACCCACTCGGCACCTTCACGGTTGGCAGCTTCATTTGCGACGCATCCGAGCGTACAAACGGCACTGAAATGATACTGCTTGACGCGAGCGAGTAATTTCGGATTGGTAGAGTAAAAATAGGCATTCTTCATGCCCGCCATATTGAAAGTCTTGCTGCCGGAGTTAAAGCTGATGCTGTTATCGACGACGGCTTTATCCGGCAGGCTCGAGAACGGTACGAACTTGTGGCCTGGCCGTACAAAGTCGGAATGAATCTCATCAGACAGTACGACGACATTGTTTTCAAGGCATAAATGACCAATGCGGAGCAGTTCATCCTCGGTCCAGACGTTGCCTGTTGGATTATGCGGATTGCAGACGATCATTGCCTGCGTGTCATGTGTCATCTTCGACTCGAGATCATCCCAGTCGATCTCGTAGCGGCCATTCCGCCATATCATTTCGCTGTCATTCGCAATCGAGAAGGTATGATTGCAGTGGAAGTAGAAACCCGCGTAGGCTGGAGACAACAATGCAACTTTGTTGCCCGGCCCGGCAAAGGCTCTCAGCGCCGCAATAACGCCAGGATAAATTCCTGCAGATATTTGAATGGTCGCCGGGTCGATCTCGTGATCGTAACGTTCGGCGTTCCAGTAGGCGATCGCCTCCTTTAACGAATCAGTGCTGCTCATATAGCCCCAGACTTCATGGCTGGTACGTTTGGCAAGTGAATCAGCGACACACGGCGCGGCCTGAAAGTCCATAGTAGCGACGCCCATACCGTATTTGAACTGACCACCAGGATATTTTTTGGCCGGCGAATCCCAACGGGAACAGTTCGTGCCGACGCGGTTATAGATCTTGTCGAAGTCGTATGCCGAATTTCTGAACAGCCCGTTGCCGTCGTTATCGTCGGCAATCACCGGTGCCGCACTCCCGGC
>BQJS01000468.1 GCA_021604825.1 Phycisphaerae bacterium
TTGCAACAGAATGTGAACGAGATATTTTTCCGGTATGGCCTGCACCGACGCGATCTGAACGGCAGAGACCGGCTCCGATTCCGGGGAACGGCGTGCGAGTTCGAGCATCGCGCGGGCGCCATATTCACATTTTGAGGAGATATTCATCGATTTGCCTGGATAATCCTTACTCTAAAGGTATTGTTTAACAGACGCCCCCCCTTATTCAACCGATAATTTATTGACCAATTGCGCAATTGCATTAGGATGGAATCGTTCAGATTCAGCCGTATTAGTGATAAAACTGCGATTATTCCGATTAACGTTTCACTTCGATTAGGAGGCCGCCTCCAATCTCGGTCGGAAGTCGGGTGGGAAGAGGGTGCGGCCGGCCCATTTGGTTCTCGGCCCATGATTATTGTTAGGTTTCGCCGCAAACTAAGAATTATGATACCGAAAACCCCGCTCTCCAATAAAAACAATGGCCGCAAAATTTGGTATTGACATCCATCGACGACCACTCTATATTGTGTTTCACGCCGGTTTGCTTGCGAGATTCGAGAGGGGCGGCTTCGGGGTTGTAATGCAACGGACGCCAGTCCGTGGTTTATCGCAGTAATCTCATTTCGCAGGCATTTGTGTCAGGAAATAGTGGGTCGTAAACCCATGCTGAGGGTACGGATCTGGCTAATGCGTTCGAGTTTTTGCGAAATAGCAAGCTTTAAGTCGCCTTTAGCGTCGCCGGTGGTGGGTACCGGGGTTTTGATAGGCGCGGTTGCTGATATCCGGGGGGAGAATCATGCAACCGCGCCACCTTTCTCAACGGCGTGGCATAGCGGGTTGCGGAATGCGGTATAGCGGAGGAGGAATGCGCGGGTGAGTGAAGCGCAGGCGATATACACCATCACGAAGCGAGACGGCCGATCGGCGACGTTCGAGCGAGACCGGATATCAGAAGCGATTGAAAAAGCGTTCAAAGCGGAACTGGCATTGGACGCGGATGCGGAACTGGGTGCTGCGGAAAAAGCGAAGGTCATAACCGTTACGGAATCGGTGGTCAAGGATGCGCTGAAGTTGGCGCTATCCGGCGAACCGCTGGACGTTGAACGCATACAAGACGCGGTTGAGCGCGAGCTCATGATGCACGGCGATTACGCGGTCGCGCGCCGTTACATCGTGTACCGTGAAGAGCGCAAGAAAGCGCGCGCGTTACGCGGTGAACGGGATTTGCACGGCCGCCCTCAAGCGGAATTCCATATCACGTCGCCGGGCGGCACGCGCGAGCCTCTGGAACCCGAGCGGATTCGACGCCGACTCATCGAATCGTGCGAAGGTTTTGAAGAGACGACATTGCCGTCCCAGATGTACGACGAAGTTCTGCAGGGATTGTACGACGGCATTTCGGTGGCCGAACTCGATAAGGCCATGATTTTTGCGGCCAAAGGCCGTATCGAACGCGACCCTTCTTATTCCTATTCCGCGGCACGTTTGTTGTTGCGCGTGATCTACCGTGAAGCCCTGCCCGAAGGCATTGAAGTCGGCAGCCTCGAAACCGTTCACAAAGCACATTTCAATGACTACATCCAATTCGGTGTGGACGTCGAACGCTTGAGTCCGAATCTCTTGGATTTTGATTTGGAACGGTTGGCGGACGCGATGGTGTTGGAACGCGATCGCGATTTTGCCTACATGGGACTCCAGACGTTATACGACCGGTACCTGATCCACGAACAGGGCCGCCGCATTGAAACGCCACAGTATTTCTGGATGCGCGTCTCGATGGGCCTGGCCATTAATGAAGGTACGGAAAAAGACGATCGTGCAATCGAGTTCTACAACGTTTTGTCGCAATTCTTATTCACGTCATCGACGCCCACGCTCTTCAATTCGGGTACGAACCACGCGCAAATGAGTTCGTGTTACCTCTCCACGATCGAAGACGATCTTGAGCACATCTTTAAAGTCATTTCGGATGACGCAAAACTCTCGAAATGGGCCGGCGGCCTCGGTAACGATTGGACCAACGTCCGCGCGACGGGCGGCTATATCAAAGGCACAAACGGTACAAGCCAAGGCGTTATTCCGTTCCTCAAAGTCGCGAACGATACAGCGGTCGCCGTAAACCAAGGCGGCAAACGCAAAGGCGCGATGTGCGCGTACCTTGAGACCTGGCACATCGATATCGAAGAATTTTTGGAACTGCGCAAGAACTCCGGTGACGAACGGCGCCGCACGCACGACATGCACACCGCAAACTGGATTCCCGATCTATTTATGAAACGCGTGGCCGAAGACGGTCACTGGACGCTGTTCAATCCGTGTGAAGTGGACGATTTGCATCACCTGTACGGCAGGGCGTTCGAAGCGCGCTACGAAGAATACGAACAAATGGCCGAACGCGGCGAATTGAAACAGCACAAGCGGATGGAAGCGGCCCAACTGTGGCGCAAGATGCTGTCGATGGTGTTTGAAACAGGCCACCCATGGTTGACGTTCAAAGACCCGTCGAATATTCGCTCGCCGCAAGATCATGTCGGTGTGGTCCATTGTTCAA
>BQJS01000469.1 GCA_021604825.1 Phycisphaerae bacterium
GGTCGCGGTGTCGGGGTCGGTCCCGCCGACGACTTGACCTTGCTGAGCGGCTTGCTGCTCCCGAAGATCGCGTTGCTGTTCCATGGATGCGATTTCGCGCGCATCTTGAATGCGCCCCATACCCGCGGGCAATGAGATCACCATTTCGAAATCGGGATCTTCTTCGATATCAATCCGGTCGTCTTCTTCTCGCTGAATTTGTTCTTCCGTGCGTGCGAAATTGACCTTAATGTGAACGCTCCACGGCAATCGGCCGACCACTTCGGAGTCCCACTCGTCGACCCAATCGCCGCCGTCGTAGTAGCGGACATCGAAACTGCGGATCGGTACAGTCCACGTGGGAGCATCAAAACCGAGGTCGGAATCGTCATTACGTTCCGGGTCATCGATTTCACCCGAAAGGGCCATGAGGTTTGCGATGGCGAGCGGTGTTTCCGTGGCCCGCAGTTGCGGACCCGCGTCTTCGTCGACTTCTTCGCGCAAACTGAAGTCTTCCAGCCGGCCTTCGACGCCCAACACTTCGTAGCGCACTTCCTTCAAATCGCCGGGTAACGCCAAACCGCCCATCATCGATGCAGAACTCGCGAACCGGATCGAATCGACCGGGCCGCCGGGACTGTCTTCGTTGAGGCCGATGAATTGGTAGCCGGGCAATCCGAGGCCTTGATCCATGTATACAGAGGCGAAATTGGTTTGGAAGCTGCGTTCAAGGAATTGGCGTAAGCGCAGTTCTTCGGCATTGACACGGCTGACGCCAATGGTGGTGGTGACGCTGGAAAAGCTGGTGTACACCATGGAAACCACCACGGCGAGGAGCGAAATGGCGACCAAGACTTCGATGAGCGTGAAGCCGGCGATTTTTGACGTTGTACGCATTAGCGTAGATTTCCGAGGTACATAAGTTGAGTGGTTACGAAGGCATCGACGGCCTCGTCGGGCGTGGTGATGCGGAGGGTGATTTCATAGAGATTGGGCCAAGATTCGCCAAAGGCTTGGGCATCGAATTCGTACGCATAGCCTTCGAGCCGGCCGCCGAAGTCGTTGCTCCCGTTGAGCGTGCCGGCCGCGATTTCCAGTTCGGCGCGGCCCAAGGCCTCGACCATGAGGTGGTTCATGACCACTTTGGCTTGTTGGCGATCGTGGGCGTTTAAAGCGTTGAGATGCGTTTGCAGCAGTATGAACATGGCCGAGCCGAGAATCGCGAGTGCGACGACGACTTCGAGTAGCGTAAATCCGGCGCGTGATGGTTTCATGATGTGGCCGCCGATTCTGTAGATTCGACTTTGCCGCGGGTGAGCCGCGAGCTGCCGGTGATGGGATCCCACACGACGGTAAAGTACCGGTCTTCACCACGCAGAATGTAGAAGGTGACGGTATCGGTCAATCCGAGCGGCGAGACTTCGATCTCCACGATACCGTTGGTGTGCTCTTCGTTGCCAACCATCACGGATTCGAATATCACATCTTTGGGCAACGTCGTTCGTCGCATCAACACGTCTTTGATTTCACGATCGTCATCATCATCTTCTTCGCGCAATGAAAACTCTTCGTCGAACAACGGCCCCACATCGTCGAACAGTGAGCCGTCGTGGTGTACATTTTTCGCTTGCGCCTCAACCGAACGGCGAAAGAACTGTTCGAATTGTTTTTCCAACATCATCGATTGTTCGAGCATCGCGGCGTCGCCGCCGTTGGATTGTGAGGCGACGAGTGCGGCCAAGGCCTCTTGTTCGTCGAGTTCCGTTTCGGGTTCATCGTCTTCGAACAAGGTGGGCGTCGTATCGAGCAGTTCGACGGCCCAATATTCGCCGGCATCAATATCGATTTTCACGGTGATGTATTCCCCGCTGAACCCGGCGTATGCCGCCGCGGATCGTCCATAGCTGGACACGTGCCGCGCGGCGCCTTCCAATTCGCTGAAGGCAAAGGCGGGGATCAGCGCAGGCACAGCGAGGCCCATGATCATCAGGATGAGCCCGGAGACGATCACGAGTTCGATGAGGGTGAAGCCGTGTTTACGCGTTTTGGTCACGACGCGGCTGCCTAATTCCCAGCGAGATTCCAACTCTCGATATCTTGACTGTATCCCGTACCGCCGGGCGAACCGTCTTCCCCGTAGCTTACGATTTCGAAGTCGTGTCCGTTGGATCCGGGGGCGACGTAGATGTACGGATTCCCCCAGGGGTCTTCAGGGACGGAGTCCTGATCGAGGAAGTTTTCGCGCCCGTTTTCGATGAGCGCTTTCAGGCCTTCGCCGGATTTGGGGTAGGTTCCGAAATCCAGTTTGTACAGCTTCAACGCCATGCTGAAGTTTTCAATTTGTGTTTTGGCCGCGGCCACTTTGGCTTTGTCGGTTTGACCAATGAGCCGCGGGCCCACGAGCGCGACAAGCATGCCGAGGATCACGATGACGACCATGAGTTCAATCAACGTGAAACCCGCGCGTGCGCGTCGAGTGCGGTGTGGGTGCATGGGTGCGCTCCTTATCGTTTCCCGGCGGGTGGATTCCGCCGCTAGATACCAGTGCTCA
>BQJS01000470.1 GCA_021604825.1 Phycisphaerae bacterium
ACCGCGTTGAACGCCAGACGCAAGGGATCAACCTCCAAACAACAGTCCAATTCAAAGGCGGCTTCCAATCAAAATCCGCCAGCGGACGCCGTTGCGCCCACACCGCGCCTGGCGAAGTGGGGTTGGACGGTCCTCCTCTCAATGATCACCCTTGGACTTTGGATCATCAGCTTCGCACCACACGACAATTGGCCAGCGGCGTACATATGTCTGGTTCCGTGGCTTTTGATGGTGTGCTACACGACCTCCGCGCGGCGGGTGTATGTCTTTAGCTATTTGGTCGGGGCGGCGTTCTTCTTCGTCACAATGCGATGGATGTTCATGGTGACGGGGATTGGGTCGGTCATTCTCTTTCTTGCGCTTGGAATCTACATGCCGCTGGTGGCATGCCCGGTTCGGTACATCGTGCGCCGAAGGCGATTCTCGTTGGCCGTGGCGCTACCGTTTGTTTGGGTGGGCAGCGAGGCGGTGCGGTCGATGTTTGTGCCGGGACTGCCTTGGAATCTGTTGGGGCACAGTCAACACCCATTCCTTGCTGCGATTCAGGTGTCCGATTTGGTTGGGGCGTATGGCGTCAGTTTTATGGTGGCGGTGGCCAACGGGTTGTTTGCGGATCTGTTGTTGGTCCGATTCGGCTGGCCTTGTGAAGACCAAAAAGCATCGCCGCAAACGCGTTCGCGATTGAGTATTGCGTTTGCGGCATGTGTGATTCTCTTCGTGTTCGGATACGGAATCATTCAGCTTCGTGCAGGCACGATTTCCGACGGTCCGCGAGTGGCTGTTGTTCAGGGGAACTACCCAAACTTTGTGGATTCGTCCCGCAACCAAAGACAGCCGACCCACACAGAACGGGCAGATCGATATTTTGAATTGATCGAAGCGGCCCAAACTGAGCAACCTGATCTGTTTCTATTGCCGGAAACGCCGTGGTTCATGCACCTCAATGTTGAGTTCCTGGCGTGGCGCTATTCACGAACCCCCAACGGCACCTCTCATTCCGAATATTGCTACGAGAGATTTGGCCTATACGCAGTTGATAACAACACCCACATCGTGACCGGCGCGGGGTCTTACGTCCCAACCCCGCTCGATTTGCGGGCCGCGCAAATCCGATACAACTCGGCATTCGTGTTTGGTCCTGAAGGTGGTATCCCCGGCCGGTACGACAAAATCCATCGCGTGCTGATCGGCGAATACGTTCCATTTCGATATGGCCCCCTTCGGTTTGTGTACCTCTGGTTGAATCAGTTTCTCCCATTCGGCACCAGCGATTACGAGTACTCGCTGACGGCTGGCACAGAATTCACAACGTTTTCGATGAAGGCTCCGTCGCAGCAAGGCAAGGAATATCGGTTTGCCACGCCTATTTGTTACGAAAACGTCATGCCTTATATCCCCCGCGCATTCGTGACCGGTGAAGATGGAAAGAAACGTTGTGATTTTCTGCTCAACCTGAGCAATGACGGGTGGTTTCCGAATTCCGGAGAGCAGCCGCAACACCTGGTGGCGTCGGTTTTTCGAGCGGTTGAGAATCGTGTCGGCGTCGCCCGTGCGGTGAACACCGGCATTAGCGGATTCGTCGATCCGGACGGGCGCGTGCATCACCGTGTCAGCAAGGATGGGGTCGTGGTTGGCCCGGATGTAGAGGGATACGAGGTAGCCAACGTCAAAGTGGATAGCCGCCACAGCCTTTATTCGCGGATTGGCGACGTATTTTCAGGATTGTGTGCGGTGCTTTGGGGGTTATTCTACGTGGACTACGTGGGGATGCGGATCGTCGCCGGATTCCGCAGAAGGGGTAATCGTTCATGAGTTTCGTCAGGTTTACCGGTATCTTTCTAGGGGTCCAATCGCTTGTTTGGGTGAGCGGATGCGCGTCGGCTGGTGGGGCGGGTGTGAAGCAAACGTCCGAGCGGGCGATGTCGTGCCTGCGCTACTATCTACCCTACGAACATTCAGCGACAGCCCGCGTGCAGGCACTTGAGTCGCTGGCGGAATGCGGGGACGACGAGATTCTGCCAAGGATTCGTCACGCCCTCAACGATGAGTCGCCTGCCGTTCGATTTGCTGCGGCGATGGCATTGGGGCAGCGAAAGGACACGACGTCCAAGGGGACGATTCAGAAATTACTCTCGAGCAATGAGGCGAGCGACCAAATTGCCGCCGCCGGCGCCCTCCACCTGATGGGTGACACCAGCGCTTCGGGTAAGCTGGCTGAGTATTTGTTCGATCGAAACGATGCGGCTGCTAGACGCCACGCGGCGTTTGTTTTTGGTCGATTGGGCGCGGTCGGTGCCAACAAGATTTTGGCGCGGGTGGTGACATCGAAAGACCCGGGATTGCGATCCAACGCCCTGGAATCGATGGCTATGCTGGGCTCCAATGAGGCCAAGGCAACCCTCGTCGCCAGCGTCTACAACGGGTTGGGGCCGGAGGAAACATTCGCCCTGACGGTTTTGGGGCGACTGCGGGATTCACAATACCGCGAGATTTTTCTGGACAAGTTGTCCACGGCGCAGCATTTGGAGAC
>BQJS01000471.1 GCA_021604825.1 Phycisphaerae bacterium
GCCGTCATTCCCGCGCAAGCGGGAATCCAGGGGAAAGCAAAGTCAGCGAGCAACAGGCCGAAACCAGCTTAGCTTTCGTAACCCCCAGCGACTTTGATCGCCGTCCCCAATGCAAGCAGGATGAATAGGGCGTCGAGCGGCCCAAACATTGTGGAAAAGAAGCTGCTGTCCTTGCCGTACTTGCCCTTTAGTTCATCAACACCCTTTTCGAGTTCTTCATCCCCTTCAAACAAATCAGTCTCCACTTCCATCTCTTTCTCAATTTTCTTGGCAGTCGCCTCCCACTGGTCTTCCGGCAACGCTTCTGTTCTTTTGAGCGCAGCGTCGTAACTTTTCTGCCAGTCACTCTCGTCACCGAAGATGGGGAAATCACCGGCGTACAAATAGATCAGGCGCGTCTTGGCGTATTCTGGGTCTGCCCAGCGATCCGTCTCATACCATTGGTCAATCTCTACGCGAGCCTCAGCCAGCTCTTCCTCTTCCATGTCGAAGTACTTGAATGTCTCTTCGGTGCATTCCATATCGCGCTTCTCTGAATACGGTGAGTAGCCTTTCAAGTCGTCGGGATAGTCGCACCGAAGTCCCGCCCGACGAGACACTTCAAGTGCGGGACCATCGACAACGTCCAACACCGCGCTGACGAAGAAAAAACTTGCGTAAATCAAACCCTTGACCGACAGGATTCCGATCGCAGCCATCGCCGTCGCCGCAATGGCGCCGAGCATGTTCTGTTGACCATACCCGTACTTCATACCCAGACCAGACAGTAGTCCGACCAACCATGCAATAACACCCCATTCAAAACCCATCAGTGCGACGATGTACCACAATCCAGTTGCGAAAAACACGCCGCCAGCGCTGAACACACAGCCAAGGATAAAGCGTCCCAAACCGATGGCCTGATCTCCAGAGTTGCGGACTTTCTTGGCCTTCTTGACCGGGGCGTTACCAATGATCGCCGGGTCGTGTCCGCACGACATACAGACCCTGGCATCCTTGGTCATTTGAGCCTTACACTTGGGGCAGGCTTTTTGATGGGAAGCGAGGTCCGGACCCTGCGCGGTTTCCGATGATGCTTCCGCACTGAGCAAGTCGTCGAGCAGGCCGCCGTCATCTGCAGGCGGCGTGGGTGCAGCCACCGGTACAGGACGCGGAGGAGACGCAGTTGTGGATGCGCCGGCGGGCGCGCCAACGAGGATCTTGAATCCACATTTTGGACATTTGACTTTGCGACCAGCGGCTGCGGCTGGTACACGGAGTTTTGCGCTGCACTGACAGCGAACGATTTGATGATCATCAGTGGTCATTGAGGAGACCCTTTCGACGTGTAGCCCGACTGCCCAAGATTGGCCCGTCCATCTTCGATAGCAGGTACCATGTTCTGTCAATCGGGTGCCCGAATCAAGTTCGCTCTGCCCGTAGTCCTCCGAAGGATGGATTTTCGCTACATAATAGCTACGCTAACGCAAAATCACGGTTTGCAATCCCTACGAATGGATGAGGTTTCATGTCTGAATTCGAGCAGTTGGAGAAGGTCTACGATCCCGCTACGGTGGAAGGCGAGATGTACGCACGCTGGGTTGACGCCGATTGCTTTGCGGCCACCCCAGACGATCGCCCGGCGTCGAAGCGATTCACCATAGTAATCCCACCCCCTAATGTGACCGGTGCGCTGCACTTGGGACACGCGCTGAACAACACGCTGCAAGACATCCTCGTCCGGTGGCATCGCATGATGGGCGACAACACACTTTGGCTGCCCGGTACCGATCATGCCGGCATCGCCACGCAAGCGGTCGTCGAAAGGCGTCTCAAAGCCGACGAAGGCAAAACCCGCCACGACCTCGGCCGCGAAGAACTCGTCAAACGAATCTGGGCGTGGAAGGATCAGTACGAAGAACGCATCGTCTCGCAGCTAAAACTCATTGGCTGCTCCTGCGACTGGTCGCGGAAACGCTTCACGCTCGACGACGGGCTCGCCAAAGCCGTGCGCTACACGTTCTTCAAAATGTTCAAAGACGGTTTGATCTTCCGAGGCAAGCGACTCGTCAACTGGGACACGCAGCTACAAACAGCCGTCGCCGACGATGAGGTCTATCACGAAGAAGTGAAGGGCAGCTTCTGGCATTTCAAGTACCCGGTCAAAGACGCCAAACCCGGCGAACCGACGCACGTGATCATCGCCACCACCCGCCCGGAAACCATGCTGGGCGATGTGGCTGTGGCGGTTTCCCCCGATCCCGAAGGCGCGATCAACAAGCGCGAAGCCGAGTTAAAAGAAAAACTTGGAATCGTGCCCGCAAAAGAAAAGCCCGCCGTCGAAAAACAGCTTGAACAGTTGGCCAAACGGCGCGAAGAAAAGCTGGCTGACTTCGTCAAATTGCGTGACATGGCCAACTGTTCAAGCTGTTTTTCGACGGCGGGCTTTTCTTTTGCGGGCACGATTCCAAGTTTTTCTTTTAACTCGGCTTCGCGCTTGTTGATCGCGCCTTCGGGATCGGGGGAAACCGCCACAGCCACCCGCCCGG
>BQJS01000472.1 GCA_021604825.1 Phycisphaerae bacterium
CAAGCTCTTCGGGCAGGCCAAGTGGAAATTCAATCTCGGCGGAGGCAACGGCAAACTGGTTGCCGCCCAGTGCCTGGCGCGAGAACGCCAGCCGCGGGCCGATGCCGCCGGTCTGGAAGCCGCGCAAATTGTTGCCACCGACAAAAAACCTATCCTGCACGCGAACGTCATCGCCCAAACCATCGATAAACCCGCCTTCAATCGACAGGTTCAACACCCACTGATCATTGCCGAGGATTGGTGTGAAGTAGTTTGCCGAACCGGTTGCCCGGAAGAACTGCACATCCCCGCCAAGCCCGGCCAAGGTCGTGCCAAAGCGGAGAATATATCCGTCCGTCGGGTCGATTCGACTGTCGAGACGATCATAAACCAACGTTTGACTGACCGAGGAGACCCAGGAATCGCCGTCGGGAACGAGGGTGTTCCTGGAATTCGAGATCTCCTCATATTCCAGCCGGTAGGCCACCGTCTGGCGCAGATCCGGGCCGAGCGGATAGCCCAAGCGGAGCGCAAAACCGGCCACGAGTTCATCGAAGTCGCCGGTATCTTCGCGATTGGTCGATATGTTGAATATATCGACCCCGGCCGCGAGATCGCGGTTCAAGAAATAGGGCTCGGTAAAGCTGAGGTCGATTTCGGTCGTATTCTGGCTGATTGACGCGGTCACGCGCAGGTCCTGCCCGCGACCGAGCAAATTGCGTTCGCGCAGGCTGATATCGGCGATGGCCCCGTCATTTGTCGAGTAGCCGGCACCAAGCGACAGCTCGCCGGTCGACTGCTCCTGAACGGTGACGACAATGATTGTCCGATCGGGCGTGCTGCCTTGGACGACCTCAAAATCCACGACCGAAAAGAATCCCAGATTGCGAATGTTGGTTTCCGACCGGCGCAGCAATGTGGCGTTGAACGGGTCGCCCTCGGCGACCAGAATTTCGCGCCGGATGACCCGGTCGATCGTGCGCACATTGCCACGAATTTCGATCCGCTCGATAAAGACGCGAGGGCCTTCGTTGATCTCGTAGATGATGCTGATCGTCTGTTCGTCGCGGTTGCGCATGACAACCGGATTGATGTCGACGAACGCGTACTGCAGGTTGCCGGCGGCGTCGGTGAGATTTCGAATGCTGTCTTCGACCGCGATGTTGCTGTAATAGTCGCCGGGATACGAGACGATCTCGCCGCGCAGGAGTTCGGCATCGACCTCCGGGATGCGCGAGACGATATCGACCTCGCCAAACTCGTACCTGTCCCCCTCTTCGACCGTGAACGTGACAAAGAAACCGCTCTGGTCCGGCGCCAGTTCGGCGACGGCAGAAATCACCCGGAAATCTGCGTAGCCTTCCGACAAGTAGAACCGACGCAGCAGCTCCTGGTCGAAGGCCAGCCGGTCAGGATCGTAATTGTCGTCCGGGCCGGCCAGGAAATTCCACCACACGGTCTCAGACGTGATGATTTCTCTTCTGAGCGTGGCATCGGAGAAGTTTTCATTGCCGACGAAAGTGATCCGTTCGATGCCCGTCGCCGATCCCTCATCGATTTCGAAGACCAGATCGACGCGGTTTTGATCAAGCTCAATGATGACCGGTTCAACGGTCGCCGAGAACCGGCCGTTGCGCCGGTACAGCTCGACGATGCGTTGTACATCCGATTGGACACGGGTCTGGGTGTAGACGACACGGGGTCGAAGTTCGATCTCGGTCTCAAGCTGCACGTCGTCCAGGCTGCGATTGCCCTCGAACGCGATCCGGTTGATCACCGGATTTTCGACAATCTGAATGATGACGATCGTGTTCTGGCGTTCAAGCACGACGTCACGAAACAGGCCGGTGCGGAACAATGCGGTCAACGAGTCATCGAGGTCGGCCTGAGTGGCCCGGTCGCCGGTCCGAAACGTCAAATAGGATATGACCGTTACCGGCTCTATGCGCTCGGTGCCTTCAACGACGATCTGTTCGACGACAAAACCGGTTTGCGCGGTCGCGTTCTGTGCAAACGCAAATCCGAAAACGATGCACACGAGCAACCAGAAATTTATCGAATTACGCAGTATGGTTCGCACGCTCATCCTCGTTTCCTGCTCGTTTTCGGCTTGCCTCAAGAGACCAGGTTTTGGAACCAAGCCACGACATCCAACTGCACAAGGTCGTTCCACGTAGCGAATATCATAAGACCCAGGACGAACGCCACACCGAGCCGAAAGCCCATCTCCTGAGCCCTCTCCCCCAATGGACGACCGCGTATCGCCTCGATGGCATAGAACAACAGGTGCCCACCATCAAGCACCGGAATCGGCAGCAGGTTAATCAGGCCGAGATTAATCGACAAAAGGGCCGTAAACCATACCAAAGCCAGAATGCCAAACTGGGCAATGTCACCCGACATCTGGGCGATTCGGATTGGACCGCCCAACTCCTCGGTGCCACGCTCGCCGACGATAATCTCGCCGATAGCATCGACCGTCAGCCCGATCAGGGCAACCGTCTCCGTCACACCCAGGCCGATCGACCGCGTCACGCCGTAGGG
>BQJS01000473.1 GCA_021604825.1 Phycisphaerae bacterium
GGGGCGGTACTCAACCACGATACCCTTGGTGACGCGCTGAGCTATATTCTGGCGGCGTCGCTTGAGAGCCTAACCATTCCGGCTATGGCCTTGCGCGAGATGATTCAGGAAGCCCACACGGGCGACCCCGGCATTCTGGACTCCGCCCGCGCCGACATCCATGCGGTATGCGAACGCGACCCCGCATCGCCCTACTTCTGCGCACCGCTCCTCTATTTTAAGGGATACCACGCACTTGAGGCGTACCGGGTCGCCCATTATTTCTGGCAGCACGACCGAAAACCGCTGGCCTTGTTCCTGCAAAGCCGGATTTCACAGGTGTGGGCAGTCGACATTCACCCCGCCGCGCAAATTGGCAAAGGCTTGCTGATCGACCACGCCACCAGCGTGGTGATCGGCGAGACCGCCGTTGTTGAAGACAACGTATCGATGTTGCACGAAGTGACCCTCGGCGGTACCGGAAAAATTTCTGGCGACCGCCACCCAAAGGTGCGTCAAGGCGTATTGATCGGCGCCGGCGCGAAAATTCTGGGCAACGTCGAAATTGGCGAAGGCGCGAAGATTGCCGCGGGAAGCGTGGTTCTGCAAGACGTTGAACCGCATACCACCGTCGCCGGCGTTCCCGCGATTGATATGGGCGCTCCCAAGAGTGATCGGCCCGCGCTTGAGATGGATCACCGCATCGTCTACCACGACGTGCGGCATCCCGGCGAAGGCATCTAACTCACGCAGGATCCGCTACGCGGCGTGAAACTGGAAGTTGTGTTCTGCTTCCAGCAAAGTCGGCGCTTCGCGGTCTTTGTCGCTCACGGTATCCGGTGTTACCGGCCACTCGATGGCGAGCTTCGGACACGCATAGTGGATCGCGCGTTCCGCGGCCGGGGCGTACGGCGTGGTGCATTTGTAGAGGAGGAGCGTGTTGTCCTCCAACGCCAAAAAGCCGTGGGCGAATCCCGGCGGTACCCACAACGCCATGCCGTTGTCGCCGGACAGTTCGCGGGCCACCCATTTCCCATAGGTCGGCGATCCGCGCCGGATGTCGACGGCGACGTCCCATGCACGACCTTCCAGCACATGCACCAACTTTCCCTGGGCGTGCGGCTCAATCTGATAGTGCAAACCGCGCAAGATGCCTTTGGCGGATTTGCTCACATTGTCCTGCATAAACGAGTGGTTGAACCCCAACTTTTTCGCTGCGGTCTCGTTATACAATTCCATGAAGTAGCCCCGCTGATCCCCAAATCGCGGACTATCCACTTCAATCACTTCAGGTATTTCGGTTGGCGTCAGAACGAGTTTTGAAGACATTAAAACGTGGTGATCCTGTGCGTCGCACTTCTGGCGTCCCCCGATGGCGCCGAATCGTCCACAATTCTACCAGACCCGGCACTACGCCCGCACCCACCTAAACACGCGAGCAGCGCCGCCTATTTCACGGCGCGGACCCACGTATTGAGTCCCAACTCGAAGTATCCCGACTCGATTCGCCCGCCAATGAACCCCGCAGCCGAGAGGATCGCGCTGATTTCGGGCAAACCGTACAGCGGTTCGTGCTCATCGATTTCTTCCGCACTCACCAACCCAACCCGCGACAAGACCTGTAAGATCGGATTCGTCCACGCCGCGGGCGTGGTCAATACGTAGCAGCCGCCTGGACGCAATACCCGGATGATCTCGCTCGCCAGCCGTGTCATCGCAGGCCGATCGAGATGTTCAAACACCGCCAACATCGTTACAACATCGAAATATGCGTCTTCGAACGGCAACGGCGAATCTTGGGAAACATCGTGGTCGAGGAGCGCAATGCCTTCGCCACCCCTGCCCGATGTCCGATCGACGCCGAACTTCTCCGCAAACTGCGTTTGCGTCAGAAATAGCGGGAACGATCCGCAACCGATGTCCAACACCCGGCCCGCGCGCGCGGCATCCGGTATCAGGCGGTCCGCCATCGTCATCCGTTGCCGGGCCAGGAACCCTTCCAACAACCCGTGGCCTCGCGTGGCCCGGGGCGTATCGGTCATGTGCAGATTCCCCCTTGATGCGTGCAACGGTTCCCCTCTATGCTGCTCTCCGACGCAATGTGCTGGTCACGGGGGAACAGCAGTGGCAGACCAGTCCGCCATAGCGCGTGCAACGGGGGTTGCCGCGTCAACGTACCGCGTCCCATTCAACACGCCTGGGATTCACGGTAACGAACTTGAACATATCGCGCAAGCGATCCGCAACCGGCACATTTCCGGTGACGGCGCGTTTACGCGCAAGTGTAGCGCCTACTTGGAAGACGCGCTCGGCGCGGCGCGCGTACTGCTCACACCGTCGTGCACCCACGCTCTCGAACTCGCCGCATTCCTCCTCGATGTCGGCCCCGGCGATGAAGTCATCGTGCCCGCGTTTACATTTGTATCCACACCCAACGCGTTCGTGCTTCGTGGCGCGCGACCCGTCTTCGCCGACATTCGGCCCGACACCCTCAACCTCGACGAACGCCAACTCGCGAAAACGATTACGGACAAAACCAAAGT
>BQJS01000474.1 GCA_021604825.1 Phycisphaerae bacterium
GTGCTGCACTAGAGAACTCGCGAGTCGGTGGGTAGCTTTCCCCGAAACGCTCCACGAGAAAGCCAACCCAATCTTCAGTGCAGTCCTCGCCAATGCGCAAGTCCAGACCGAGCCGGTCGGCGATCTGCGAGCACACAGCAATAGAACGCGGTTCTGTTGGCTCCTCGGCCGGTGCTTCGAACTGAGCCCCAGGGATGTCGGCGACCCCAAAGAGCCAAAGTATGTCCGCAAGATCATCCGATGCCTCGGACACCAGGAGCACGACTGCGTTCCCGCCCGCCAGTAGGGCCACAACGAGAATGTCGCCTACTCGCGCGGAGTCCATCACGGCGTTGCCGCTGAAGTAGAGGCGGAACTCAGAACGCGTGGGGTGGGCCTCGCGCGCGTCGTACCAAGTGATGTCTCCCGGAGCCTCAGCTAACGATGCATCCGACGCATCGACGCGGAGGAATCGCGCGGCCATCCTTCGGCGTTCGCTACCCAGAAAGCGAAGCATCGACCTTGTGCCGTTGAACTCATGCTGATTTGAGGCTTGTCGGTCCACCTCTACAGCTGAAAGGCTCTTGGCAGCGACGCCCTTCAGGTAATCGGATATCCGGATCACCGTGGCATTGCGCGCGCGTGCGGCAACGCTGTGTCAATACACTCAGCGCGCGGACAGATCTGCCTGATTCTTCGCGGAAGGGATGGGCTCGGAAGGACGCCCCCGGAGCAACGCAAGCGCGAGCCGTTCGACGAGTTAGCCATCTTCGAGCACACTCCCGGTTCGAAAGAGCCATCTGATCTCGGCGCGCTGATTGGGATAGAAATACAGCTCAATCGGATCCCTGAAAGGCGAGGGCATAGTTCTGGCTCTGTGAACGGTGGGTCAGTTCGATTATCCCTGGGCGCATTATTTTCGCGATTTCGCGGATGATGGGGACTACCACGGAGTTTCCGAATTGCCGATATGCTTGCGTGTCAGAGACCGGGATGACCATTGGGTTGACGTTCGACCAGTCGATGTCAGCGCTGAGCAGCGGATCGTACCCCATGAGCCTGGCGCACTCTCGTGGAGTAAGCCGACGCGGCGTTTCGTGTCCCCCGCGGCTCACGAGTATTTCGGAGCCGTCTTTGTGATAGCGCGCCGAGAGGGTTCGTGCCACGGAATCAGGTCCTACTTTGGAGAATCCGAAACCATTGCCCTTGGCTTGATGTTTGGCACGGTAATCCTGCAAGTAGCGCCAAAGATGCTCCGACAGTGTGTACTTGCTGTTGACCTTGCCTTGCTCGGATAGGAACCGGCCTTCGTCGATTTCCAGCGCCGGTTCGGTGCCATCTTCAGGATGCAAGACAGATTCAAGCGTTGGCCCTCTATCTGGCAAGCGCAAGGCCTGCCAATCGAAGCCGACGTCTTTTCTGAAGCCTGCTATGAACGTTCGTTCCCGGTGTTGTGGAACGAAGCAGCGAGCGTCGATGACCCTCGGTTCTGCAACTGAGTAGCCAAGATCGTCCCTCAGCACGTCCATGATGGTTTCGATCGTTCGACCACCGTCATGACTGTTCAAGTTCTTGACGTTCTCCAAGAGAAACGCTTTGGGTTGTCGGTCTTTGATGATCCGTGCAACGTCAAAGAAGAGTGTTCCTTGCGTCTTGTCTTCGAATCCATGCGCCCGACCCAACGATTTCTTCTTCGAAACGCCGGCCAACGAGAATGGCTGGCAAGGAAACCCAGCCAACAAAACATCGTGGGCGGGAATCGTGTCAGATTCAATCTTGGTAATGTCGCCACGAATCTCATGCGTATCGCTGAAGTTCCTGCGGTAGGTCTGCTGGGCAAACTTGTCCCACTCACTAGTCATTACGCATTGCCCACCGATGTGTTCGAAGCCGCGGCGTAGTCCTCCGATGCCGGCAAACAGGTCGATGAACGTGAAGTCTGCGGGGTTGGACCGGTGTGCATGTTCGCCAAGAAGGAGGGTGTGCAGCTTGCTCTCCAGCAAATCGACATCTTTCGGCAGCGATTGACCGCCCCGCCATCGCACAATTGTCGAACGATTTCGGTTGAGCGCTCGGGCTACCCCAGACACTGCGTGGAGTGCGATGGAGCGGTCCAGTAGTTCGACGAACTCAGGCTGAGGCACGGCGGGAACCTATTGATGCGTGGTGCACCATCTTACACCCAGATTATTGCGACGCAATGGGGCCGCAAGTCATGAAGTTCAGCGCAGACCGCGCGGGAAGGGGACTCGGGTGGCCAGCCGCGGACTTGGCGGCGGGAGAGGAAACGGGGGAAGACCCTGGTTGAACTTGCCTTCAGCTTGGGGGCCGAGCTCGCGACTGGGCACCGCGAGATTCCAGCCTCACTACCACTTGTCATCTGTTGGAGCGACAATCGCCTCGTTTAGCCTGACCAACCAAGAAAGCCCATGGACAACCTGGATTTCTCCCGCCCCGGCTCGTTCTACCGGGGCAACCTTCACACCCACAGCACCCGTTCGGATGGCAGTCACGCGCCTGAGGCGGTCTGTCGTGCCTAT
>BQJS01000475.1 GCA_021604825.1 Phycisphaerae bacterium
CGCGGATTCTGCGAAGTCGTAGGCGTATGCCGTGCCATCAAGGAAGTACTCCTCGACAACATAACCGTGTGCGGCGACGTCAATCGTCGGTGCGCAAAATGGCCCGTCCTGCTCACCCTCGGTCACCGGTCCTGAAACCGCGGCGGCATGCGCCAACGGTGAAACGAGACACACAACGATTATCGCAATCAGACCGACTCGAAGTAACGCATGCATGGCTGGGTTCCCTCTGGGTTACCTCCCGCGTGTAACCGGTAGGCGTTGCACTATTCTTTCGTCGTACCCCAAATTTTGATGTTGTCGAAATGGCCGACATCATCAAACGAGCCAAAGCCGATGGAGCCCCACGTGAAATGTTTGTCCTCGGCTTTCATAATCGGTTTCGTCATGTCGTCGAAGTACACCGTAATGGTGCCGCTTTCCGTGTCGCGTTCGATGCGGATGGTGTGGAATTCCGGTTTACCCCAGTCGGTACCATCGGTGCGTTCCATTGCAATGGAAACCCGGGGTTCGTCGTTCACGAGGAAGATCGAATTGGCGTGCGGGTCCGCAACCGTGGCCATGTGGACGTAATAAAACTTTGAAGGATCTTGATAGCCGAAGAAGACGCACAAATCGCGGTGACCGTATTCGCGCCCGGTCTGCTTGAGCTTCGCTTCGATCACGAAGTCGGTCACGTTGAGGTCGGCGATCCGCGCGATGCTCTTAGGCGACCGCACCTTGGGTTCGTAGTCGCTGCTCTTGTGCAACGCCAAGGCCTTACCTCCGTCGCTATCCACGAGTTCCCACGCGGCATCGTCGGTCATGGTCCAGCGATCGTGGCCGTTCTCAAAGTCTTCTTCAAACACGAGCGGCAGGTCGCCAAGTTCCGCGTACGCTACGGTGGTAACGATAAGCGCAAGAAAAGGTGTCAACGGTTTCATCATGCTGAATCTCCAAAGCATAGTTGGTTGCGCGCGCATGCTACCATACCGACGGCGCGATTCGGAGGTACTAATGGGCGCTTGTTGCCGCCACGCACATCAAATGGGAATTCGTACGCAAGAACATCCGACCGTTTGCGACTGCCGGCGTCGCGTGGCTCGCTTCGCCCAAGTCATTCACCGCGAGTTGCTCGAATTCCGTGCCGGCGCGCAGCACGAAAACTTCGCCGCTGTCACTCACGCAGTAGAGTTTGTCGCCGACGAGTACGGGTGATCCGAAAAACTTCGCCCTGAGCCGCTCGCTCCACACCAATTCACCGGTCTTGATCGCCATGCACGAAACCGTCCCCGCGTCGTGATACGTATACAACAGGTCGTTTACAGCGATGGGGGTCGGCACATAAGGAACAAAACGTTCTTCAATATTGTGAACAATACGCGGTTCGGCGCCTTCCCCCGCGCCGGGCTGCACGACCAAGAGTTGCAAACCGCCGCCGCGTCGGCCGCACGTCGCAACGATGTACTCGCACGCGACCACGGGCGAACTGATGACGCGCGCGGTCATGGCGTCTTTTTGCTCCCAAACCACCGCGCCGGTTTTTGGATCGACCGCGGTAATTCCGTGTCCGAAACTGCTAAATACAATCCAACTATCGCCGCTTGGCGTGTTGTACACGCACGGTACCGAACTCGATGCCTTTCCACTGGTATCTCGGTCGAGACACCACACGGTCTCGCCGGTCTTCGTGTCCAATGCATACCAAAAACTTTCGAGGCCGTTGCGATTGATCTCCTGCTCAAACGAAAACACAAGCGTGCCGTCGTGAATCATCGGCGATTGACTGGGGCCGTGCATAGTGGATGTCGCGCCAAAGTCTTTCGTCCAGCGCTCCGTTCCGTCATGTGCGACCGCAATCACGAGCGATTGATCATCTCCAAACGACATCGTATACACGCCGTCAACATCTACCGCAGGCGTACTCGTCGCAAAACTGTTCAGCGTATGCACGCGAACCGGTTTGAATGGGTATTCGCGTTTCCAGACGACGGCGCCGTCCGACACATTCAACGCCAATAGCGAAAACGTTCCCGTCGCCGGGTCCGCGCTGGTCACGTACACCTGGTCACCCCAGACCACCGGCGATGCATTACCAGTCCCGGGCAATGGCGTTTTCCAGGCCAAGTCCTCCGGCGACCACCGTGCGGGAATTTTCGCGTCTTCCGCCGCGCCACTTCCGTTGTCGCCGCGAAACCGGGTCCAGTTTTCGGCCGTGGCCGCAGCGACGAACACGAATACCCCGGCTAGGACAACCAATCGATGGAACGTACGAATGCGGATTTTCATTCTCACTACCTTCAGGGGGGTCGGACAAAGCGTGGGCAATCCTATCATATGGATTGGCTCTGTTCGGGTTTACAACGCGAGACGCGTTTTGACGCGTTCGTGAGATCCGGTCTAGGCTATCTACGATACGAAGCGTGGGCCAGGCGGCGGTTACATCATGAATGAGTTGAAGGCGCTTATAGACGAAAGTGAACGTATTGTGGCGTTTACCGGCGCGGGGATCAGCACAGAGTCTGGTATCCCCGATT
>BQJS01000476.1 GCA_021604825.1 Phycisphaerae bacterium
GGAGTTCACCAATGGCTGACGGTCAGGATACCCGCAGCACTGAAGCGTCAAAATCCGCAAACCAGGCGGCCCCAAACCAGCCAACGGAGGCGGACGGAGCCAGCACGGAAGCGTTCCGCCTCGACAATACGACGGCCACCAGCCGTGACGAGGCCGTTGAGCGTGCGCGCGACTATGGCCATCTGGACGTGCAGCAGGGTGAAAGCGACCCCGCTAACCCGAACCTCCACACAGGCACCCGTGAACAGGTTGACCCAGGCACGTATGACAGCACCCTCGGTGCACCTGCCGCACTCAACGATATCGATAGCTCAAATGTTCCCGGCACCCTTGCAAACATTGCGCTTGGTAACAGTTCCTTGCAGGACGCAGCCGACCCTACCCGGTTCGGCAATGACGGCAACCCCGACCCGGCGCAGGTAGATCCCGTCGGCACTTTGGACAACACCAACCTTGATGCAGATCTCGACGCAGGTATTTCGTCTCTCCAGGCCCTGACAGATCGCATCGCCCGTCTGAGCAGCGGTGTTGGTGAGCCCGCCGCACCCGGCAATCCTATTGCGCCCGGTGAACCGATTTCATCCCCGGCACCACCCTCCATCTTTGCTGACGATGACGACAGACAGGACGTACCACCGACGGAAGACGTCAATCGTCCGCCGACGGATATCCTGCTGGACAATGCGGGGGTTATTGAAAATGCCGCCCCCGGCACCGTGGTTGCCGTTCTCAGTGCCATTGACCCTGATTCCGGTGAAGTCTTCACCTACGAAATCGACGGGGTATCCGACCTCTTTGAAATCGTAGGCAATGCTGTGCTGGTCAAGGAAGGCGCAGAGTTGGACCACGAGACGCTCAGTCAGGTGGACCTGCCAATTCGCGTCTATGACAGCGCTGGCAACACCTATGCAGAGACAGTGACCCTCGACATCATTGATGTGAATGAAGTCGCAACAGACATCGCCCTGGATGGCAATACGGTTGACGAGAACAAGGCCGGCGCCACCATCGGCACACTGTCCACGACAGACCAGGATGCAGGCGATACTCACACCTACGCAGTTTCAGACACCCGTTTTGAAGTTGTGGACGGGGAACTGAAGCTCAAAGACGGTGTTTCGCTTGACCATGAAGCAGGTGAAACTGTCTCGATTGACGTGACGACAACCGACGCCGGTGGTCTGTCGCGCACGGAAACTTTCTCCATCTCCGTTGGAGACGTCAACGAAGTCGCCACAGACATCGCGCTGGACAATACATCCGTTGCTGAAAACGCCGCAGGCGCTGTGATTGGCAACCTCACCACCGCAGACCCTGATGCCGGCGACACGCATACCTATGCAGTGTCAGACAACCGTTTTGAAGTCGTCGATGGACAGCTGAAGCTCAAGGACGGCGTCAGCCTCAATCACGAGGCAGAAGACACAGTCTCCATAGACGTCACGACAGCAGATGCCGGCGGCCTGTCGCGCACGGAAACATTCTCCATCTCTGTTGGCGATGTGAACGAAGCACCTGAGTCGGTTAACTGGACACCATTGTCCTTTGACGAAAACGCCGACGGTGCAGCCGTGGGCATCGTCCAGGTCAGCGATCCTGACGCTGGCGATACCTTCACCTACACAATTTCCGACCCGCGCTTTGAGGTGGTGGAACAAAACGACCGTACAGAACTTACCCTGAAGGACGGAGTGAGCCTGGATGCCGAACAGGGCGGCGTGCCCGTAACGGTGACGGTGACGGATTCCGGTGGCCTCACATCCACTCGCACAGTCGTCGTCACGCCAAACGACATCAACGAAGTCGCAACAGACATCGCACTCGACAATACGTCCGTCGTCGAGAACGCCGCAGGCGCTGTGATTGGCAACCTGACGACAACGGACCCGGATGTGGGCGACACACATACTTATGCTGTGTCTGACAATCGCTTCGAGGTCGTCAGTGGGCAGTTGAAGCTCAAGGACGGCGTCAGCCTCGACCATGAAGCGGGCGATACTGTCTCCATTGATATCACAACGACGGATGCGGGCGGTCTCGCTCGCACAGAGACATTCTCTATCTCCGTTGGGGACGTCAACGAAGTCGCCACAGACATTGCCCTGGACAACAGCTCAGTAGCTGAGAACGCAGCTGGTGCTGTTGTTGGCAACCTCTCAACAACTGACCCGGACGCAGGCGACAGCCACACCTACACGGTGTCGGACAACCGCTTTGAAGTTGTCGATGGTCAGTTGAAACTGAAGGACGGTGTCAGCCTCGACCACGAGGTGGGTGACACTGTCTCCATTGATGTCACCACAACAGATGCGGGTGGTTTGGCACGCACGGAAACGTTCTCCATCTCCGTTGGGGACGTCAACGAAGTCGCGACAGACATTGCGCTGGACAACGCATCAGTTGCCGAAAATGCGGCAGGTGCCGTCGTTGGAAATCTCACAACAACCGACCCGGATGCAGGCGACACGCATACCTATGCCGTGTCTGACAACCGCTTTGAAGTCGTTG
>BQJS01000477.1 GCA_021604825.1 Phycisphaerae bacterium
GCGGTTTGTTGCAGTTCCACAGGGGCATCGGTGTTCAACTGCGCCGCGATGCTATCGCCCGCGTCGTCAGAACCAATGGCGTCCAGCGCCCACAACGCTTTCACGCGCAGTTCCATCTCCAGTTCTGAGTCGTTCAACGCAGTCCTTGCGGCGTCGAGTGCGGAATCGGGGTGGAGTTGAATCGCAAGATCGGCGAGCACATCGTCCCAGACGTGTTTGCGCGCTTTCGCCAGCCGATCATACGCCCATTCTTCACGGTCCTCGCACGCAATCCCGATGGCCTCGCGATAAAATCGATCGTCCCCGTCGTGTTGCTTTGCCAATGCGACAATCCACTGGTCCATCCACGGCTCGGGCGTGGCGCGCGCCAGTTCGATTAACACTTGGCGACGCACCTGTGTGGACGAATCGCGTTTCAATTGGTTTTCATCCACCAGGGAATCAATGCCGATCGACGCAAGTGCACGCACGGCCTGCACCCGAACGGTGGCGCGTTCGTCCCGCAATAACTTGGTCAAAAGCAATCGCCCTTGATCGCCTGCCTGCGGTAACAACCATGTCGCGCGCGCGCGCGCATACGGATCATCGCCGTAAAGAATAGACTGAATCGAGCTGAGGTCGCCGCCCTTTACGCGTTCCTGTAACGTTTGAAACGCGAGGAAACGGCGTGCCTGATTGGGCGACGTTAGTGCCGTGGATAAGCCGAGATTGGTGTCCAGATCCAATGCAGAATTTTCGTAGGAATCTGTACTCGGCGCGAGCCGGTAAATGCGCCCTCGTTCAACGTCCGCCATGCGATGACCGCCAACGCCGGGGTCATACCAATCCGCGACAAACAGCGATCCGTCCGGCGCGGCACATACATCTACCGGCCGGAACCACGAGTCGGCTTCTGCACTCAGTAGCTTCACGATTTCCGATTTAAACCCAGCCGCATCCGTTTGGTACGGATACGATCGCACCACGCCCGGTCCTGCATCGGCGTGGATCAACGTGCCGCGCACGCCGGAAATAAGTGTGCCGTCGTAGAACAACAAGCCGCACGGCGACCCGAATCCCGTCCGCACCATTTTCGGCACCACACCAGGCCGATCTTCATTCCAATGCACAGCGTCCAACCGCCGATCGCCACGACGCCGTGGCCAATACCCGTAATGCCCACCCTCCATTACATAATTGATGCGGCATTGCTGATTGCCGTCGTCGTCGTTGTCCGAGGTGAACACGTTGCCAAATGCATCGACCGCCGGTTCATACGGATTGCGCATGCCCTGCGCCAACAATTCCAAGTGTTCACCCCCGAGATCCGTGCGCAAGATTGTCGCTGCCATAATCGGTGCGTCTTTGCCCGCGTGAATGCGATTGCCCGATTTATCCGTGACGTCCAACCCGCGGTCGCCGTTGCTCATGTACAACTTGCCGTCCGGACCGAAACTGATGCCGTGGATCGCATGATCGTGATCCACACCGCCGAAGCCGGTCAATATCACCGTCTTCTCATCCGCAACGCCATCGCCATCCGTATCGCGCAGATAAAAAAGGTCCGGCGCCTGGCATACATACACCCGATCACCCAGCACCGCGATCCCCATCGGCGATTGCAGTGACGGGTCTTGATAAAACGTCGTGGCTTTATCGCACGTGCCATCACCGTCCGTATCTTCCAATACCCGAATGCGATCGCCTTCCGCACGCGTTTCCTTTTGATTAAACAGGCGGTAGTTCGCGGCTTCGCACACCCAGACACGCCCCTGCGCATCCACGTCAATCATCGTCGGATTGACGAGGTCCGGCTCCGCCGCAAACAGGGACACGTCGAGTCCCGGCGCCGTCCGCAACTGCGCGAGACTCTCCTCCGGACTCAGTTGGGCCGATGCCGCCCATCCGAATGCCATGAGTGTAAGCGCAAACGGGAGGGCCAAGTTCCTCGAGCAATTGCGTAGCAAATGTGGGCTTGGCCGGTTTGCAGGTAAGACTTGGTCACGCTCGTACTTGCTGCGCAACTGCGGGAGAAATGTGGTCATCCCAATTCGTGTGGGTCGATTCATTGATGCGGTTTCCCGTTTGGTTACACGCCTTTGAACTGCGGTGCGCGTTTCTCCATGAATGCCGCCACACCTTCCTTGTGATCCGCCGTTTGCCCGCAACGAATATGCGTCATCGCCTCACGGTCGAGGATGCTGCGGAAATCCTGCGTCATCGCGAGATTCACGTTTTCCTTCATGTACCGGAAACTCACCAACGGACCGTTGGCCACGCGTTCCGCAATTGCGTTCACTTCGGTCATCAGATCGTCCGCGGGAACCACACGATTCACCAAACCCACCCGAAGCGCTTCATCCGCTTCGATGATGTCCGCGAGAATAAACAGTTCTTTCGCTTTCGCCTGACCGACAAGCCGCGTGAGTTGCCAAGTCGTGCCGTAGTCGTCGCCGAATCCGACTTTGGCATACGCGGTACCAAATTTGGCTTTGTCCGACGCGATGCGCAAATCGCATGAGCAGGC
>BQJS01000478.1 GCA_021604825.1 Phycisphaerae bacterium
TGGAAGGCTGGATCGATGGCCAAATCCCCACCGCCGTCGCGTTCTGTCTCCGCATCGCGTTTACCCTCATTGCGCTGTACATCCTGTTGGATATCTGGCGCCGGATTTGGAAAACGATCAAGAAAACCATTACGCGGGATCGCTTGGTGGACAATGCTGATCTCCGCGCGCTCAACAAGGCGCAGGAACAAGGACAGGTAAACGATCCGCATGTTCAAAACATCGAGGCGGTCCAGAATCTCGACGCCACGATCGCCCGCCTGAAACGGGAGAAGAATTACGCGGCAATGGCGGACGCGTACACCGCGGTGAACAAGCATAAGGACGCGGCGAAATGGTTTCGGAAGGCGGGCGATAAAACGCAGGCCGCGCATTCGATGGCGAAGGCCGGCATGACGTTGAAAGCGGCGAAGCTCCTTCAAAAACTGGGCGATCACAATTCCGCGGCGCGTCTGTTCGCGGAAAAGGGCAAACACGAACTCGCGGCGAAGGCATATAAGGCGGGGAGTAAATACGGCGAAGCCGCGGCCGCCTTTGCCGACGCGGGCGATCCGGAACAAGCGCTCCGCGCGTACATCGATTACTTCTCCGAGGCCGATGACCCGGTCGATCGCCAAATCGCGTTCGCGGACAAGTGCAAGCAACTGCTCGCCACCGAAGGCGCCGCGGACAAACTTTCGGACAACGATAAGAAAGTACTGTTCCCCGCGATGGCCATGCGGTTTGAACAGGCGAAACGGTACGAAGAAAGCGCGAACTTGTATGGCCAGGCCGGCGACCTTGTGCGTGCGGCGGAGACGTTTGTCCTCGCCGGGAAATTGCGTGAAGCGGCCCAGTGCTATCGCCAAGCGGGCAAAGAAAAAGAAGCGTCGCAAATCGTGGGCCGCTACCATGAAACGCGGAGCGAATGGTCCGAGGCGGCCACAGCCTATGCGAAGGCCGCGGATTTCTTGAAAGCGGGCGAGTGCTTTACCAAAGCCGCTGATATGGCGCGCGCGGCCGAGTGTTTTGAACGGGTCAAAGAGTTTTTCCGGTCGGGCCTGTCGTATGCGAAGGCTGCACGGTTCAAAGATGCCATCCGGGTGTTGCAGCAACTCACGGAGAAATCGCCGAACTTCGACGAATCGCGCGGGTTGTTGGGCCGGTGTTTTTACGAGTTGCATGACTACGCGCATTGCGCCGCGGCGCTGGACAACCATCTCACCGGGCAACGGGTCGACACCAGCAACATGGATTATTTCTATATGTTGGCGCTGGCGTATGAACAACTCGGCGAATTGGACAAGTGCCGGGATCTCCTCTACAAAATTCGTTCCGTCAGCACGAGCTTTCGCGACGTCACCCAACGCATCTCGAACGTTGCGTCGCGCATTTCCATGCAAGGCGGTGAAACGCAAGTCACGCCGTACAGCGGCGGCGGTACGCCAGGCCCCGGCGGCACGCCGATGATGGAAAACGTCGAAAACTCGCTCGAAGGCCGTTACGAACTCGAAAAAGAACTCGGGCGCGGCGGCATGGGCGTCGTGTACATGGCGCGGGACAAACAACTCGATCGCAAAGTCGCGCTGAAATTTCTGGGCGCGCTCATCGACAATTCGGAAGAATACCGGCAACGCTTCGTGCGGGAAGCGCGCACCGCCGCGAAAATCCAACACCCGAACGTCATCAACATTTTCGACATCAGCGCGAGCGTGGGCAAAGCGTACATCGCGATGGAATACGTCGACGGACCATCGCTCCACCGGATTATCAGCACCAAAGGCGCGTTCGACGTGCGCAAAGCCATCAACATCATGCAACAATCGGCCGCCGCATTGGCCGCGATTCACGACGCGGGCATCGTCCACCGCGATATCAAGCCGGACAACATCCTCCTGGCGAAAGGCGGCCTCGTCAAAGTGATGGACTTCGGCCTCGCCAAAGCCGAGGACTCGCGCATGACCAAGACCGGCGTCGTCATGGGCACGCCGAGCTACATGTCGCCGGAACAAGTCTTCGGCAAAGAAGCCGACGCCCGTAGCGACATCTATTCGCTCGGCCTCGTCTTCTACGAATGCCTCTCCGGCGAAACCGTCTTCAAAACCGGCGACATCCTCGAACGCCAGATCAAAGAAACCCCTCCCCCACCCAGCTCCGTCGCGAAAGGTCTCCCCCAGGCCGTCGACGACATCATCATGAAGTCCATCGAGAAAAAACCGGAAGACCGCTACCAATCCATGGGCGAATTGGGCGCGGCGTTACGGGCCGTCGAGCTGTAACGCGATTTAGAACCACGAATAGACACGAATGGACACCAATTGTTGGGCGTCAATTCCCTCGAACGGCTATCGCGGTTCGTTGCGGTGGCGAATACGGTGCGGGCGCATTCCACCAGGGGACGGGGCGACACCGTGGATGATCCCCATATATTAGGTGGAAGCGTTGCAGGTGCGGGCTCACCCGGTGTCCCATCGGGGAAACAAAGGGTAATTGCGTGACAAAAACGGGTAGAAATTCGGGAAT